>JBAVZX010000810.1:0-5060 GCA_049589015.1 Phormidium sp.
TATGGCACAATTTTAGCCTTTTCTAGAGATGGATTGGCCGCCGCCACAGTAAAATTTAACCAGGACTTTACGCGATCGCTATTTCTCGTCAACACTCAAGGGACAGAAAAAGAATTACAACGCATTACTGGTTCAATACTCAATGCTAAATTCGACCCCACAGGCGAAACACTTTATTGTCTATTCACCAAACTTGTCTCCGGTGAACAATATCAAGAACAACCATATATTGTCGCCATTAACCTCAAAACCGGAGACAGTAAAAAGCTCTTAGAATTTTCCCCAAATCAGCGACAAGTGCAAATGAATTTATCACCTGACGGAATTGCAATATTATTTGATCAACCATTAATCACACCTCAACCCGCCGCCGGAATCTCTGATGCAGTAAGAACAGATGACAATGCCGCAATTATTACTAGTCGTTTATGGTTACTACCAATCTCTTCCATTAATACCACCGAAGCATCAACTATTCCCCAACCAGAAGAACTCCCGATCACCGGAGTGCGTCCTGTTTGGCTACCGTGAAAGAGAAATCAATCTCTGCTGTGCATATATTCAGCACGTTTAAGGATTTGAAAAAGCGTAGATTTTGGGGTTCTGGACTGTGGAGTGATGGAACGTTTTACTCCTCTGTTGGCGGTGCGTCAGAGGAGGCAGTTAAACAATATATTGCAACTCAAAAACAACGTGGATAGAGTTAAATGATAGGGTTCGATACCCTATCATTTAACTGCGCTTACATCCCCGCCCACAAGGGGACGGGGTTTTACGCACGTTCAATAAAGCTCAATTTTGTAATTGATCATACAAACTTTTCTTTAGTAAAGCTAATTCTCTCAAATTGGGGATAACACCCTATATCAATAAAATCAAAAAATCCGGGTAAACTAAAATTGACCTACGGTATCAGGAAAGTTTTTGGTTTTGCATTTTGAGATTTCAGTGAGAATTTCCCTCTGAAAGCTAAATAAACAAGGCTAGAAACTATTCTTTCTCAAGGGAAACAATGGAAATACAGGAATTTCTCACTCGATATAAACAGGGAGAACGCGATTTTACTGATGTCGATTTAAGTGGAGCTATTCTTACAGGTATCAACTTACAAGACATCAACCTCACAGGCGCTAATCTCATAGGCGCTAATCTCAGCTGGTCATTTTTTAATCGCGCTCAATTAGCTAATGCTTGTCTTCGCCAAGCAGATCTCCGCCATGTCACTTTTACTAATGCTAATCTCAGTCAAGCAATTTTAAGTGGTGTAAACTTAACTAAAGCAGATTTGCGTTTTGCTAATTTGCTAAATGCCGATTTAAATTGGGCAATATTAGAACAAGCAGATCTCACTAGCGCAAATCTTCAAGGGGCGAAACTAGATCAAAGTAATTTAGAACAAGCAAAACTGATTCAAGCTCAATTAATTCGAGCCGAATTGATGGAAGCAAATTTGCGAAGAACACAGTTAATTAGTGCTAACTTAAATGCTGCTAATTTGCGCGAAGCTAATCTAGAATTAGCTGACTTACGAGATGCAACTTTAATCGGAACTAATTTAACCGAAGCCAACTTAAATGGCGCTTGTTTGCGGGGTGCAAATTTGAGTGATGCAGATTTACATCGGGTAGTTATCACTGGTGCAGATTTGAGTGATGCTTGTCTGAATGGTGCAGATTTAAGTCGGGCTAATTTAGCTGGTTCCTATCTATTGAAAACTAGTTTTAGAAAAGCTTATTTGTTAAGGGCTACTCTGGAAGATGTGTTATTGTTACGGGCAGATTTAAGCGAAGCAAATTTTCGGGGAGCTAACTTAAAAAGAGCCGATCTCAGCGGTGCTTATTTGAGTGATACAACTTTGAGTGAAACGGATTTAACAGGCGCTTTGTTCTTGGAAAGCAGTTTGATTCGGGTAAATTTGGATCGATCGCAAATGACAGGCTGTTGTATTTATAATTGGCAATTAGAAGATGTCGATCTTTCCCAAATTGATTGTGATTATGTTTTTACTAAGTTTAATTATGCTACTAAAAGCCCAACCGATCGCTATCCGATTGGGCGCAATTTAACACCCGGAGAGTTAGCACAGCAATATCGTGAAGATAGTTCCCATATCAAAATTAACTTTAAAGAAGCACCAAATTGGGAAGCCTTAATTTTCTCAATAGCCAAACTTGAACAAGATTTCCCTAATTTAAAACTTACAATTAAATCCTTTGAATCAGTGGCAGGTGCTTATCTGTTAAAGCTTTCTTGTAATCGCGCCGTAAATAGCAAAAACTTGCGATCGCGACTAGCAGAACTTTACTTCAATATGCTTCAGGAACTTCAAGTTAAACGCCAGAAAATCCTCGCCTTACTGAATATAATTGAACTTAAAATTGAGCCTCCTGTATCAACAGAAACTCCGGGAACACCACTACCAGCATTAATTAACGAAGAAAATCTTAACTTGTATGGCGAAGTAGTGCAGCAAATTGAAATAATCATTATGTCTCAACCACCAGAAAAATTAGTGGAAAGTATTCAAAGATTACTCAATTTTCTCAATCTAAAAGGTATTTCCATCGAAGAAATACAAAATAAAATTATTGGTCAAACCATCATGCGTCGCGCTAAACAAGATCAAAGCTTCCAAAAACGACTTATGCAGTGGGAAAAAACTGCTGCACCAGGAATTCCTCTCTCTCCAGTTGGTTCAGCAATTAAAGCAGCGATCGCCATTCTCTGGCAAGAATCTCAACAAATTTAATAGAATTAAGGCTCTCCGCTACTTGCGGTGATAAGTAAACCTGATTGTTTTGGGAAATACTTGATTTATAAGGATTCCCAGCCCCTAGTCCCCAGTCCCCAGTCCCCAAAAATCGGGTTTTTGACGACAAAGATGAGAGAGACATAAAAGAATTGTTCAGATTACTACCTTTACGTTGGAAAATTGTTAATTGGTTTGATGTTAAATTAGCAAGTGGACTTAAGCGATCGCTACCATGAATAAAATCAGTAATCACATCCTCCCTATTTTCTGCTGGTAACACAGACACATCTGCATCACTACCACCAATCAAAGTATCATTATCAACATCCTCATTTAAAGTATCATTACCAGCAAAACTGTAGGTAGTATTATTAGCTGAAGCTCCTGTCAAACTATCAACAACATCTGTACCACTAATTAAACTAACAGGCACAAATTCAATGTAATCTACCCGGGCAAATTCTGCTGCTTCAGCAATTCCTTGAATTTCAATGCGATCGCCATTGTTGACATAGAGATCAGTCGCAATAATTTGTGTCACCATTGTTCGACTATCAACCCCACCCCAACTCGAACCTTGATTCAACACTCTAGAATCTATTTGATTACCAGCAATGTTAGTCCTTAACTGAGCTTTTCCATCATTTTCATCGGCAAAGCGCAGAACTATATCATAAGTACCGCTAGCGCCATTGAATGTAGTATTTAAAGTCCCAGTATTTGGGCCTTTCACTATTGGTAAACTCGCCAGCTGACCACCAGAAGCCGCCGAGTTTGATACCACTAAATAATTACTGCGTTGCATATTTTCCGCTTCGATACGCAGCGGGATTTCTGCTGGGGAAACATTCACCTGAAAACTTCCTAAATCCCCAGCCAAAATATAGTTATCTTTCCGATCTGCTACTTGATTACTTCGCAAAGAAACTGTGTAATTGCCATTATCTGAAGCACCCCAACTACCATTTGGAGCATCCATTCGATAAGTAGCCGTGCGTGGTGAACCATCACTACTAGAATTAACACTCACCAATTGTGCTAATTGACTAAAACCATTTGGCCCACTTACCTGCACATCTGAACTATCAATGGTCGAAATATTAATCCCATCATCATCTGCGTAGGTAACAGTAAAAGTGTGCGTTTTACCATTAGCTTGGGAAACATTATCTACGGATAAAGACACTGTACTCAAGCTTTCTTTGGGAATGAATTCGATGTAATCTACCCGGGCAAATTCGCTCTGATTAACTATTCCTTCAATCTCAATGTTTGTACCATTTTTGAGAGAAAAGTTAGTAGCAACTGTCCGCCTTTGTAGAGTCTTGCTATCAGCCCCGGCACTACCTAGCTTTTTATCCAAAGTCCATTGATCTAAGAGTTTACTTCCCGCTTTAAATGCTAAACTAGCTTGCCCATCATTCTCATCATAGAAACCAACAACTATGTCATAGTTTCCCGATGTGCCATTAAAATTGAAACTCGCTTTACCTGTGGGATTACTACTAGAAAGACCGATTAATTTTCTACCTAAAGCAGTTGCATTTTCAGTCTCAACGCGATAATTTGTCAGCGTCATTTCTTCTGCTTGTACCCGAATTTTTTTATCGAGTCCAAGAATCGGTACTAAAGCGTCGTACCAGGCATTTCCCATTTTGACGTAGCCATCTAAACTGGGGTGAATTTGATCTGGTAAATCACTCATCGTCAGTTTATCAAACATATTGACAAAAGAAACTTTTTTGCCTTGGGAAACTTTGGAACTGACAATGCCTGGAATAAATGAATTGTATGTTTTGGCTTGCTGTAAATCCTGGGTCCGATCAATTGGCAGAACAGATGATACTACAACCTGTGCATTTGGTGCTTTCTTGGTAATTTCGTCAATAATTTCACTGAGTCGATCTGGAGCAGTACTGAGTTGGAAATCTTGCAGAATATCATTAGTGCCAATTTTTAATAACACTAAGTCTGGTGTGTCAGCATTTAGCCAATCATCAAGATTACCAGCTGTAGGTTCAGTTGATCTTCCATAAAGAATTTGATCGGTTCTCCAACCCCGCATTCCCGCATGATTTCTATCGATATGGCTAGGGCCACTAGCTCTAGGGCCTACGAAATCTACAGCTAATCCATCAGCTGCAAATAAGTTCCATAATTCTGTACGGTAACCACCACTTTCTGTTCCTCCATTACCAATAACTCCATGAGTAATAGAGTCACCAATAGTCATAATTTTCGTTGGTATTGCCATGTTTTACTACTCCCAAAAATGTATTTTGTAAAAATTTACGGCACAATATTTTCC
>JBAVZX010000811.1:0-2612 GCA_049589015.1 Phormidium sp.
TAGAGACGTTGTATACAACGTCTCTACATTATATTTGGGGGATATTTATTGAACTCTTTGCCACAAACGTTGTATTTCTCCTGAAGTTTGGGGATTTGGTGCGGGGATGGTTTTTACAGATGGGTTAAGTTCGACTCCGGGGATGTTTTGATTCCAAGGACTTTTGGGTACTGATTGTAAATTAATGCTGTTGTTGATGGGACGAAAACCATATTGAATGAAGGTTTTTTGTTGTTCTGGTTGGGTGAGGAAGTTGATAAATTTTCGGGCGGCGTTGGCTTGGGAATTGTCTACGTTTTGGCGGAGAATTGCGGCGGTTGCTATTGTTTCAATTGTGGGATCTAAGTAGTAAATTTGATAGGGTTCGGTTTGATTTTTTTGGCTTTGTTGCCAACGAGAAAGGGCGATGCTTTCGTAAACTGTGGCTACGTCGGCATCGTTTGCGCCACGAGTGATAAATTCTTGAAGTAAGATGTCTGTGGAACGGGGGGGTTGATAAACTGAGCGTTTTATTGTGCTGAAAAGTGTTGTTACTGCGGGATTATTTAAGTTGAGATTTCCGCCTGTTTTGGCGATCGACCACAATTTTAAGGTTGCTTGTCCACTGTTGGAACGAGTGGGATCGGTGGTGAGAAAATCAAAGCTTCCCCATTCATTTTTTCCGCCTATTGCTTGCCAATTTCCGGCTGTCATGGCTTGTTCTACTCTTTGCCAGGAAAAGCGATTGTTGGGAAATAAAACTTTTCCTCTTTCGGGCCAAGCTATTCCTACTAATAAGGTTTTGGCTATTGGTTGGGGGGAATCATAGAAGGTTTGGTTGTTAGTTTGGGCGGAAAGTCTTTGATTTAAGTCGTCGATGAATTCGGCTGAGGCGGGAATAATAATAGTTGGGTTAAAGTCGTTTTTTTTGTCGATGTAGTTGTTAACTATGTCTTGGGAACCTTGAAATTTTAACTCTATTTTAATGTTGGGGTTTTCTTGTTCAAATTTGGCTTTTAGTTGTTGGATTGGTTCGGCTAATTCTGTGCCGCTGACTATGACTATTGTTTGCTGTAATCCTGGTATGGGTGTGTAGGCTAATGCGATCGCACCTAAAGCGATCGCTATTGAAGTAAAAGCCCTATTTTTTGGTTGATTGTTGTTGGTTTTCATATTATTTATGAATCAGGATATCAACGTTTTCTTGGAAGCTATTTAATTCGGCACTTAAAAGTTTTAATTCTTTGACTTCTTGGGAGTTGGTTAAGTCGGCGGTTCGCAGTTTGTTTTGTAATTTTTGCAAGACTCCGGCGGAATTTTGAATTAAGGTTTGTAAGTTTGCTAGTTGTGCTGTAGAGGTATTTTGTCCTTCTTTGGCTAGTTCAATGTTTTGTTTTAAACTCTTGGCTAGTTGGGTTAAATGTTCTAATGCTATGCCGGAACTGGTTTTTCTTTTGGCTTGAACTTCTTGGAATTGTGCTTCTAATTCGTTGACTGATAATAGGGAGTCATTGCTTTGGATTCGTTTGGTTAGTTGGTCAATTTTTGCGGGGAGTTCTATGGCGCGATCGCACGCATATTGCACAGTCGCCAACAACTCTAAATTTACCGTATCACTTGGTAGTAATTGATTGGCTTCTTGGCGTAAAGTTTCGGCTTTTGTTGCTAACATTTTAGCTGTTTTTTCGATGATTTGCAGTTCTTTTTTTAACTGCTGTTCAGCTATTTTTTTATTGTCTGGTTCTCTGGATTTTAAAACACTTGCTCCGGCAATTGTAACTGCTGTAGCTGTTGGTAAAATGATTAAGTTGGGTAAGTTCATTAAGCGAACACCAACTATCAGGACAATGCCACCAGCTAATACGGCTATGGGGTAATTAAGAGGATTTGCTAGTTTCATAATCGCTTAAAACTCCACTTGTAAATCTGACATTAATGTAGAAATTGTTGCCGGATCTCCGCGCCGATAGTAACCACCATTTAATTGAGCAATTTCTTGCAGAACTTTGGGATTAAATTCTCCTTCTTTGCCATAGCCAACTGTAAAAAATGCGATTCTTTGATCGGTATTAAAGCCGCTTTTTTGGAGTTCTTGGCTCAGTTGCTCAAGCTTAATTTTTGAGCCAGAATCTTCACCATCGGTGAGAATAACTACGGCGTTAATTGCATCTTTGCGGGGGTTTTTGATTAGCCAATTTCGGGCAAATAAGGCTGCATCATATAATGTTGTACCGCCTTCTGCTTGGAGGTTGCTAATAAATTGCATTCCGCGATCGCGTCCTTCAGGAGTCCCATTTACTTGAATTGGTGGGCGAATTTCTGTGTCAAAATCAATTAAAGTAAGCTGTTCTTTTGGCCCTAAGTTTTGGATGTAATTGCGTAAGGTATTCTGCACGGCTGGTAATTTATTACCTGACATTGAACCGGAGGAATCTACTACTATTACTACTTGGGAAGGTTTTTTGGCAAACTCTTGCCAAGATTTCAACATTGCTGTGACTACTTCGGGTTTTGGTGGGCGTAAAGAGTCATATTTGACATTAGGATTAACTCCAAATTGGGGGGTAAATTTTGTTCCTAATTCTACTCCGGGAACTCCCGGTCTTAATCCTATTTCTGTGGCAATCTTTTGG
>JBAVZX010000812.1:0-2280 GCA_049589015.1 Phormidium sp.
GCGCCAACAGCATCCAACAAAGGAGAATTCAAAGGTTCTACCCAATCAGCGACTGCACGCGCCAACCCCAAGGTTAGGGTTCCTTCCGAGGGCTGAAGCCGATCGCTCATAACATTGGTTTTGATTCTTTGTAATTCGCTTACCAATGTGTTTAATTTTTCTGTACTATTCGAGGTAGTACCTTGCATTTTCTCACTTAGGGCGATCGCGCGATCGATTAACTGCACAAATTCTTGTTTTTTCGCTTCCATTTGATTTGTTTAGACACTGTTTAGGGACACTTAAAATTACGGACATTTAAATGCTTCAACTTGCATGGGAGTACCTGAAGACCATTTTAATTTCGGATCTTTTGAATCCTCAATAAACGTTTGTTGAGCACCACCACGATAACAGGATTGGGGATCTTGAGGCGCAACTATACCTTCGTAAACTTTGGTTCCAGCAGGTACAGTAACCTGTAACATTATCGTTGCTTGGTTTCCCCATTCTTGTTTTAAGGCTAAATTCCTAATTACTTCTACATTTTTGTTATAGCGATTAGTCGTGAGATATCGACCAAATTTATTGCCATCGTTGCTGTAGTAGCGGTAATAAGTTTTAGGTTCTTTAAGTTGAACTTGCCGACACTCTGAACGTAAGAACGTAACAGCAATACTTTCAGGTAAAGGGCAGGAAGGTGCTGTAGTTGTTGTAGTTCCTTGCGCCTGTAAAGTTGGCTGATTTGATTTAAGTTGAGCATAACTGTTCCCAGCGAGAGTAGTCAAAGAGAATAGGGAAAAAGTTGTCAAAAAAAGTTGAAACTTCGTCATGTTTGCTATTTTTGCTATTTTGAATAAGAGTTTGGCTGTCATTCAGTATATAGTAGTATTGCACAAATTACTTGTAAAGAAAATATTGTAAATATAATTTTTACATTTTAAGCGATCGATCTACAGATGCAAATCATTTTGTTTAATGAGCAAAACTTCCAGCCATCCTTCAGCGGCGATTGTTCCCCACAAAAGAGTAGCTTGCCCTTTTAAATTATGGTCGATCAGAAAATTCATACTTTGGATTTTAGCCTTTCTTGCCAAGCTTGGAGTTTAGCACGGAGAGCTTCTTGACCTGGTTTTGGGGGCATTGCGGCAAGTTGAGCAAAGTGTTCGCGATTGCGATTTTCCCAATATTGCTGATTCTCTTGGGCGATTTGCAAAACTTCTTGATACTCGGCTTCTACTTCAGCTTGATGTGCTTTGATATAGGATAGTGCAGAAGTAATTTGACGATCGCTAAGAGATAGTTTTTCGCGAATTAGTTTTGCTGGATAGCCAGCAGTAAGATAATCCATTACATCGTAGAGAGTGATGCGTGTATCTGCGATCGTCAATCCTCTTTCTGTCCGAACGATCGCTGGTTCTTTGTTTGATGCTGTGGTCACAATCAAGACTCCTGAATTAGAAGTTTATTTGATTTTAACTGATGGCGATCGATCCACCTGTGGAAATGATTTTGTTTGTTGTGGGGGGGAGGGCGATCGTATTCTTCGAGGTATAAAATTTACATAAATAAAGAATAAGTGTCACTTTTTGAGATATAATTACACGGCAACAGCACTTGTATGACAAACTCTTAGAATTGCGATGAACTATTATCTTGCCGCTCTAAATGCTCTACGCTTACCCCAAAGAAGGAGTAAAGAGTTTGTTGCGGTTTCTTTATTTTCAGGGGGTGGAGGATTAGATCTAGGCTTATCACTGGCAGGATTTAATTTTAGGTACGCAAACGACGAAGTTCAATATTACTGTGACACTGTTTCCTACAATTTCCAAAACTGTTTAACAGAAGCTAAAGATATCAGAGACTTGAAAGGTCAAGAAATCAAAGAACTTATTAAGGCTGAGAGAATCAGTCTCATAGCAGGAGGTCCACCCTGTCAGGCATTTAGTATTTTGGGTAAAAGAGGCTCGTTTTCAGATTTAAGAGGACAACTTGTTTTTGATTACATTCGTCTTATCAATGAGTTAGAGCCGGAGGCTTTCGTTTTTGAAAATGTTCCAGGGTTGTTAACGCTTAATGGCGGAGAAGATTGGGAAAAGCTCTACTATCATTTCCAAGTTGAAACCGGATATGACATCTACACCTCTACTTTAAATGCTGCTGATTATGGAGTCCCACAAATCAGAAAGAGAGTTTTTGTAGTGGGTTTTCGTCAGCCAACTGAATTTACGTTTCCTAATCCTGAATACCGTGATCCATTAAGTTTAGACTTGCTTAATCAGCACTTGCCAGACTGGATAC
>JBAVZX010000813.1:0-16489 GCA_049589015.1 Phormidium sp.
ACCAAATACCACTTTTGCCCCATTCTTTCAAAAATATTTGTTGCTAAAGACTTCGCCTGAGTTCTCCTCCCACCCAAAACCTGAAACACATTTTCCACCAACACCAAATAAGCAAAGTCACCCCGAATTTCCGAAGTAACAATTTCCAAATCAATCTCAATGTAAGCAGTATTTTTAAATATTTGTTCCCAAGAATACCCGATTTCCTTCCAACCTCGTAAAACATCCCAACCAGGATGGACACAAACAGTCGCCACACCCTTAGACCAAACATTACCCATCGCCTCAATATCTTTCTTTTCAAAAGCGCGATAGAAAGCTTGGTTAGCCTCCAAAATCTCATTACTCTCTGTCATTATTTTTACAACAAACTAATAGTTAAACCCAAGCCGCAAAATCTTGCGTAAATTGCGAAAGCGACAACAACTTAACTCGGTTATTATGTGCGATCGAATCGCGTATTTGCTGAGTATTGTAACCCCAATCCGCCAAAAATAACCTGACCGAAGCTAAATCCGATTCCTGTTCCACCAACTGCAACGCCTTCAATCTATCTTCCACAAACCAAATATTAACCGCACTTCCACCCCCAGCGATTAACTCCCGCAAAATCTCATATTTCGGGCGTTTATACTCCTTTCCAATAATCCGTTCTTCCGGGATTTCCACACTTTGTTCCGTTAACAACTGACGAACAAAACGCCCCTCTTTCGTAGTAATAATGTAGATTTTAACTGAATTGGCGATCGCCCTTTGCAACCTCTCAATCACACCCGGATAAAACCGATGTAACCCCAACCAACCCCCCAAATCCTCACCAATCCACTCATCCCTAACTCCATCCAAAATCACCCCCACCTCAGCAGCTTTCAACCCTTCCTCGCCAGTAATCTGCTGCGCCACACCTACCCAATCCCGCCAAATCCTCTCCTCAGCAACACCCAAAATCAACGCCCGTAACAAAATCGGCATTTCCCAACCCACCTCAATCACCGGGCGCAACCGATAAAACTGCGCCGCTAAACCCTCCGGTGGCGTTTCCTCAGCAGGATGCCAAATTTTACAATAACTCCGCCAAGAAGTCTGAAAATACTCAATTAGTCCATCACAAACCACCCCATCAAAATCCAGAGCCAAAATAGTCGGACTAACTTCAGACATAAAATTACCCTCCTCCAAAATTGTGTGATTTAGAAGTGAGGGCGATTAACTGGGGTGCAAGGATTCGAACCTCGGAATGTCTGGACCAAAACCAGATGCCTTACCACTTGGCGACACCCCATTGCGTTAACATTGATTATATTAACACTCAGTTCCCTTATTCTGTCAAGCAATTTCCCAAACTTTTTCCAAAAATTCAGTCCGTTGTGAACACTTCAGTGTTCTAACGCTAAAGCGTCTACAACAAACCCCGTCCGTTGTGAACACTTCAGTGTTCCCACGCTAAAGCGTTCACAACCAACCTGACTCTTAAGCTGGGTAAATCCGCAACCGTCGATTAGGTTCATCACCAAAGCTAGAAGAACGCAAGCGGTAATGTTCAACCAACTCATGCTGCATTTTCCGCACCGTCGCCGAACGAGGTAGCAACTCCACAGGTTGTCCCTTCGGAATTACAATCTGTTCCACCGCTAATCTAGCTTCCTCCAGCGCCTCAATTTCGTCATCGCTGCCTTTCTTAGTAAACAGCCGCAAATCCGGTACATCTAGCACTTCACCTACATCAATATGCAACATCCGCTGCAAACCGTGAGTAATTTCCGCTACCGTACTCGCCTTAATCGTATGAATCGGAATATGACGCGCCTTCGAGATTTGCCGCAGTTTCGAGTGATTTTTTACATGAGATCTCAGCGCCAAAACCGCATCCGCCCCATCTAAATCCTTAGTCAAAACTACAGGCAACTTCAACACCTGAACCACTTGATCTAGTTGATGGCGACTAATCCCATAAGGATAGATATGCAACGGCAAATCTTCCCCATTCGGACCCGCCATAAACTCATCTTCCGCAAAAGCAAAATCCCGCTTAAAAGCATCTGTTTGCTGGAAAGAAGCATCCAAAAGTTGCTCAAAGCTTTGCTTTTCCGGCAAAAGTTCTGGTTTAGCTGAAGAAACCGGAGTCATTTGCCCCGAAGCACGCCAACCAGTAGGTTTCCAAGTTGGGGTAGATTGGGGTTGATGAGAAGAAATTGGGTTAACGGGTAACTCTCTGGTAATTTTCACTTCCCCAGCTTCATTCACAGTTCGTACTTGCAAACTTGGTTGTCTTCCTCGCAGCAAGGTATCCACTGTATCGGCGGTACTTTCATGTACTACCCAGCGTTCCCGTTCCAACATTTCGATCGCAATTTCAAAAGTTGGCGGTGCCTTCCGTTCCAAAACCGTCTTTTGCGAACCCCGTCGCCGCGCCTCTTCATCACCCAAAGTAACAGCTTGAATTCCCCCCACCAAATCTGACAAAGTAGGGTTCTTAATCAAGTTTTCAATCCGATTACCGTGAGCCGTACCAACTAACTGTACACCTCTTTCGGCAATGGTACGCGCCGCTAACGCCTCTAACTCTGTCCCAATTTCATCAATGACAATTACCTCTGGCGTATGGTTTTCCACCGCCTCAATCATCACTTGATGTTGCAGTTCTGGACGGGCGACTTGCATCCGTCGCGCCCTTCCAATCGCAGGGTGCGGAATATCGCCATCCCCAGCAATTTCGTTAGAGGTGTCGATAATTACCACTCGCTTGTTTAATTCATCCGCTAAAACACGGGCAATTTCTCTCAAAGCAGTGGTTTTACCCACACCCGGACGACCTAGCATCAAAATTGACTGACCAGTTTCTACTAAGTCTCGGATCATGCCGATCGTACCAAAAATCGCCCGACCCACACGGCAAGTTAAACCAATAATCTCATCCGTGCGGTTGCGAATCCCACTAATCCGGTGTAGGGTTTGCTCAATGCCTGCTCGGTTATCGCCGCTAAAATGCCCTACCCGACTAATGCAATAATTCAAATCTTCCCGTGAAACAGGCTGTTCGGAAAGATAATCTGCTTTGCCAGGAAAACGCGCTTCAGGTCGCCGCCCCAAATCTAATACCACTT
This sequence comes from Phormidium sp., assembly GCA_049589015.1. Taxonomy (GTDB): domain Bacteria; phylum Cyanobacteriota; class Cyanobacteriia; order Cyanobacteriales; family Aerosakkonemataceae; genus Floridanema. The sequence continues at coordinate 3,105 of JBAVZX010000813.1, forward strand.
CTACCAAAGTATCTTTCGATGGGTGCTGCTCCACAGCCAGTCTAATTTCTGCTGGCAAAATCTCTAATAACTTATGAAGATCGTCTGTAATCAGTTTTTTTCCCACGATAATGTCTTTAACACTCTTTGTTAATTCTGAATTTGCCTGGTGATTCAGTTGACTTGTACCGTTGGAATTGATCATCTTGATTGGCATGAGCAATTGGCGATAAAGGGAATTGTTTGTTAATGCAAATCTCTTCAGTCAAGCTTGTAGTACAAAAATCTTGCCGACAATGCCAGATTATGCTCTTAGCTCGACCTTAGAACCTCTTTGTTGAATTTTCGGTATGAACTTTCATACTACAATCATACTTCAATTTCATCGGTTGTCAGCCTACTTTCTCTCGGTTGGGTGATTTAATTTGGGAAACCAAGGTATCAGCTAAAGCGACAGCTTGCCAGAGAAGTTCAGGATGATCTTCCAAATTGACCCTTTGTTGTGGTAAGATAAGCGATGCACTTAAAGAGTCGGTTTTAGCGGCTGCTTCTAACTGATCTAGAATTGGCGATAACATTACACGAGCAAAGCTACCATAAGCAATCCCAGCAATATAGTTTTGGGTTGTGGATTTAGGGAAATATTGTGGATTAGGTTTTTCGGATGTCTTTGCTGAGTAATCGCCTAACTTAGAATTAAGCAGATCAACTGCTTTTAGTTTAGTAACTGTGTGGTTATTAGTACCTCCTGCTAATTGAACATATCCGGGTAGCCCTGCGGCTAAAACCTTTTTTCCTAGTTTAATGGCAGCATGAGTCGTTCCTGCACCAATATCACCACTCATGGGACGACCATCGGTTTGCCAAATTAACTCACAAGGCAAAGGTTTCATTAAATCGTACAGTGCCCAAAGGTAGTTAATTAGACCTTCTCCATCGGGACAACTAATCGCGATCGCTTTGAGTTGATTTAGCCTTGGTGCGATCGCTCTCCACAATCTTTGGAAATCTGCTAACCTACCAACTTGGGTATGAATTTCCACCGCATCAATAGATGTTTGGAACACCAAAGGCGCGACAGCTTCCGGTGTGGAAACATAAGCCCGAGTGAAAATCAAATTGCTAGGGCAAATTGGTATACATCTACCACATCCGTAGCACAATTGATCTAAAACTCCAGAAAAATTATTGTTTGTGCGATCGAACGCGATCGCTTGCGCCGGACAAATACTCTCACAAGGACGCGGACATTCCGCCGGACACTCAGTAGCATCAAACTCCGCCTTCCGAAAATGGGGATCTTCCCCATCATTCAAACTCACCATTAACAAAGGCAACTTTTCAAAGCCAAACCCTCGCCTTTGAGCTTCTTCGCCAAAACTACTTGCAACCTCCAGCGCCTCTTTCGCCGCCGCAATCACCGCCGGATCAGCCGCCACATCAATACAATCCGCACCCGCTAAGGTGTAAACCAAAGTTAGGTTTCTTACAGCCGGAAGGTGTTGAAAACTGGCTCCGCAAATCAACTTAAACCAGCGACCTTCCCGAAGAGAATGTAAAGGAGAGGAGTTATTAGTCACACTTATATATTAGCACCAAGTCCGTTGTAGCGACTTCAGTCGTTAATTTTTGCCAGATTGAAGCACTGAAGTGCTCACAACGAACCTAGAAGCACTGAAGTGCTTACAACGAACAACTAATCATTAATCGCATTCAGCAACACTTCAGCTAAAGTCATATCTGCCATATCATCCATCGTCACCGTATCGCAAATATCGAACTTAGCACCAGCACCTTGTAAGTCATCATCCAACGCTTTTAAAAACCGACTTGCAGTAGCATCAGAACCTACTTGAATCATCGAAATACCTAACTCTTCATCTGTATCCATTTGGCGCGATGCTTCGATAATTACTCGCATTACACCTTTGCGATCGTCCGGTTCACCATCAGTAACAACTAAAATTGTCTCACCGCCCGCCTTAGTTTGTCCAGAAGCTTTCCGCTGAAAATATTGCTTAATTGCATCCTCCAAAACCCCAGCTAAATTAGTTGTACCAGCCGGATCATTCTCTTGAAAAATTTGCTCAACCTTACTAGAAGTCACATTATCATAACGCTTAAATCGACTAGAAAATAAGTAAACTGTCATCCCATCGGGGTCAAATTGTTCGCATTTTCTCGCCAATGCTAAAGTAGATTCTTGTGCAGCTTCCCAACGACTCCTCCCACCCACTTGATCGGGAGTAGACATACTGCCACTTTTGTCAATTATTAATGTATAATCTCGGTCTTCCATATTAATAACCTCTTTGGGAAATAGGGACTAGGGATTGGAAAAGAATGTCAGATAATAAAGAGCGGCTTAGTTACTTACTAAAATGTAACTAATCTCTTTCATTTTGCAGTCACAAACCAAAAGTAATGGATAATCAACAACAATAAAATATTATCAATTACCCATTACCAATTTTACCTAATCGTTAATCGCATTTAACAAGACTTCACTAAGAGTGAAACCTTCCATGTCATCTAAGGTGATTGTATCAACAATGTCAAATTTGGCTCCGGCATTTTGCAATTCGTCATCTAAAACCTTGAGAAACTTAGTTGCTGTTTGATCTTTGCCAACTTGAATCAAGGAAATCGCTAATTCCTCATCCCTGTCTATCTGACGCGATGCTTCAATAATTACTCGCATTACTGCTTTGCGATCGTCCGGTTCCCCATCGGTAATTACCAAAATTATCTCACCATTTGGCTTAATATCACCCGCTGCTTTCCGGCGCAGATAACTATCAGTAGCATCTTTTAAAACCCCAGCCAAATCAGTAGTTCCCGAAGGGTCATTTTCTTGGAAAATCTGAGCAACTTTATCCGAGGTTACATTATCGTAACGCTTAAAACGACCGGAAAATAAGTAAACCGTAATCCCATCTGGATCAAACTGTTCGCATTTTCTAGCTAATGCTAAAGTTGACTCTTGTGCAGCTTGCCAACGAGTTCTGTTCCCCGGTTGATCGGGGGTAGACATACTACCGCTTTTGTCAATAATTAATGTATAGTCGCGTTCTTCAAGCATAGAACCTCCAGCCCATACAAAACAACTCGAAAGAACTTTTCTCGTTCTTCATCTAGCCTATCCTACTTTCCGAAAAGAATTTTGACAAAGCTAGAAAAATTCCTAGAACTCAATCATGGAGTATATAAATTTACCAGAACTATAGAAAAACTGGTGGTTAAGATTGAGTTTCTTTTAAAGCTTGCAAGTAATCAATTGCTGCTTCCAATTTTGAAGAATAACTATAGGCAAATTCTTCAAACCAAAGACCTTCAGACGATCGCGGATTTAACTTCTTCAACCAAGCTTCTGCTTCTTTAGTTAAAGCTTGTCTTTGTTGTTGTTTAATCTTCTCTTGTCTAGTTTTCTCTTCTTTGATTTGTTCTTGCCTTTTCAGTTCTTGAACTTGATCCTGTTCGACAAATTCCGCTTTTATTTGCGACAGTAAAGCATCTTCAGGAGAGGAAGCAGAAAAAGATTTTTGCCTTGATGTTGTTGGCGGTGGTAAGTTGGGTAATTTAGGTGCGATCGCATTTTCCCTTTTCGCCGGAGGTTGCTTTTTCTGTTGCCCTGGATTATCCTTCTCCTGATACTCAGATTTAATCTGAGCTAATAAATCATCAATCGATTCCATAATTGCTTAGCCCTCATACTGCTAACCACTAAATTGCAGAATCTTCCCTCACAAAACTCTTAGTCAACAATTGCATTTAACAGCACTTCCGTCAGAGTCATATCTTCCATATCATCAATTGTAACTGTGTCTACAATGTCAAATTTTGCCCCCGCACCTTGCAACTCATCATCTAAAACTTTCAAGAATGTTCTGGCTTGTTGATCGGTGCCAACTTGAATAAAAGTAATCGCTAACTCTTCATCTTTATCCATCTTACGGGATGCTTCAATAATTACTCGCATTACCGCTTTGCGATCGTCCGGTTCTCCATCCGTAACTACCACAATTGTTTCCCCATTCGGCTTAGTTTGTCTACCAGCTTTCCGAACAAAATAATCATTAGTTGCATCCAGTAAAACGCCAGCTAAATCTGTCCGTCCCGAAGGTTCATTTTCTCGGAAAATATCACTAACTTTACTAGAAGTTACATTATCGTAACGCTTAAATTTCCCCGAAAATACATAAACCGTCAGCCCATCAGGGTCTAATTCTTCACACTTACTGGCGATCGCAATAGTAGACTCTTCCATCGCCGCCCAGCGACTCTTCCCACCAGGCTGATCTTTAGTAGCCATACTGCCGCTTTTGTCAATAATTAATGTATAATCGCGATTTTCTAACATAAATCCTATCTCCGTTCAATAATCCTATTTCCAAGGTATCAAAACCTTACCCACATCAACATTCACCCAAAAGCCAAAAAGCAGAGGAAAGTTTAACTCTCCCCTGCTTCCTTCTGTTTCGTAGTAAGCACTTCAGCGCTAAAGCGCTTACTACATACTCTTAAGCAACAGCTAAAGTATTTGCTAGAGGTTCCCAGCGGAAAGTGCGATCGCCACCCATCTCCACCGCCAACTTCACTCGCGGCTCCATCTTCGGTAACATCGTTAAATACTCAATCTCTTGACGGGAAAGCACCTGTCCCTCAATAATCCACACCAACAGCCCCTTAGACTTAGGCGGTAAATGTTCCAATTGAGTACTCAAAATCGGCGGCAAATAATAAACATAACCTACCGCTGCCCCAGAACCTAAACTTTTCTTACCCAAATGTGGCGGACGTACCCCATGCACCCCAGTTAGATACATACTCAGATCACCTAAACCCTTAGCAGAAATATTCAGGCTTGTATACCCCGCAGCCCTGATCCGCCTTTGGTAGCGACCCTCAAAACCCCCTTCCAGCGGCACATAGAGTGCTAGCGCCCCAGAACTTTCCAAATCTCGAATCAATTTGTTGCCAGTTGTAATTAATGCCATAAATTCGTCTTCTATCGCCTGTGGCTAATTGCCAAATTGCTTCAGGAAACTTCAAATATTGTAATTTTAGTCTTTGATTACCCAATCGAGAAATAATACTTAGTTTTAATTGCCATAGCCTTGCAAAATATCTTTACTATAGACTAGACAATTCTTAAAATCTAGTCTATAGTAAACAATTGTGGTCAAAATTTCAGTAACTCTGCTCTCGCTCAAGAGTGGCAAGCATACTTGAATAGAGCCAACCGGATAGATGCGCTCGGTCAACTTTGGCAGCCGTAACACCAACAGCTTGAGCCAAAGAGTAACCAAAAGGTGGGCGGTACTGTCAAGTAAACCAACAAGCCACATTATTTTATCTGGCCAAACCAAAGGATACTGAGTAGTTCGCTACTAAAGTCCGAGAGCCAGCAAAAAATGACCAGGCTAGTGCTTGGCCTACCAAACAGCTTCAAATAGCAAGTTTAAGGTAATAGTGGGACTTCCGGGAAGTAAACCTTTGGGAAGTCCAATAATGCTCTGATTGCTATGTTGCTTAGGTTACACCATCTAATCTAAAAGACCGAACATCTGGAAACAGTTCAATTACATTCAACTGAAACCAGAAGAGTGTAGTCAGGAAAACGGGTTCTCCAAAAGGGAATCTGGCGAATTGTAGCGCGTAAATTAAGGAGAGACCACATACTGTGGCGATCGGAATCCTCGGCACAAAATTAGGCATGACCCAAATCTTTGACGCAACAGGAAAAGCCATTCCTGTCACCGTAGTTCAAGCAGGTCCATGCCCCGTAACGCAGATTAAAACCAAAGAAACAGACGGTTATACAGCAATCCAAATTGGATTCGGTGAAGCTAGTCCCAAGGCAATCAACAAGCCAGAAAAAGGACACTTAGCCAAATCTAACAGTGCGCCCCTGCGTCACCTGCGCGAATATCGTTTGGATAATCCCAGTGAATATCAACTGGGTCAAGAAATAAAAGTAGATTTATTTGCCCCAGATCAAATCGTGGATGTTGCAGGCACAAGTATTGGTAAAGGCTTTGCCGGATATCAAAAACGCCACAACTTTAAACGGGGGCCAATGGCTCACGGTTCTAAAAACCATAGATTACCCGGTTCTACGGGTGCTGGTACGACACCAGGAAGAGTCTATCCCGGTAAGCGGATGGCAGGACGTTTAGGCGGAGAGCGAGTCACCATTCGCAAACTAACAGTAGTTAGCATCGATGCCGAACGCAACTTGATTTTAATCAAGGGAGCATTGCCCGGTAAACCAGGTGCTTTGCTCAGTATTACCCCAGAGAAAAAGGTCGGCAAATAGTCGTAGGGGCGGGTTTAGCAGACAATCTTGCGGAACCTACAGACAATCTCTGGAAAAACCCGCCCGTACAGTTGTCATCAGTCATTAATAACCAATGACAAATGACGAATCACAAAGGACAAAGAATATGGTTAACTGTGTAGTAAAAAACTGGGAAGGGCAAGAAGTTGGGCAAGCAACTTTAGAATTGAAAGTTGCTAAACAAGAAAATGCCTCTCACATTGTCCACCGCGCACTGGTAAGGCAAATGACCAATGCACGGCAAGGAACCGCTAGCACCAAAACTCGATCGGAAGTTAGAGGTGGTGGACGCAAACCTTGGCGACAAAAAGGAACTGGACGCGCTAGAGCAGGTTCGATTCGTTCTCCATTGTGGCGTGGTGGTGGTGTAATCTTCGGGCCAAAACCCAGAGAATTTAACATCAGCATGAACCGCAAAGAACGGCGCTTAGCTCTGAGAACAGCTTTGATGAGCCGGGATGCGGATCTGATAGTAATCGAAAGTTTTGCCGAAAAATTACCTCGACCCAAAACCAAAGAGTTAGTAACGGCACTTACCCGTTGGGGTGTAGAACCAGAAGCAAAAGTTTTGTTGATTGTTTCTGAAAAAGACGAAAATCTTTACTTGTCAGCCCGGAATATTGCCAAGTTGAAATGGATTTTGGCAGATTGCTTGAACGTCTACGATTTACTGTGGGCCGATAAGTTAGTGACGACACCGGAAGCTTTGGCAAAAATACAGGAGGTCTACAGTGAGTGAGTACGATCCTCGCTACCTTGCCGATATTGTTTATCGCCCGATCGTAACTGAAAAAGCCACCATTCTCATGGAGCAGAATAAGTACACTTTTGAAGTTATTCCCAAAGCGACCAAACCGGAAATTAAGGCAGCGATCGAGAATTTGTTTGATGTCAAAGTGACGAGTGTAAACACTCTTTTGCCACCCAGAAAACAACGTCGAGTCGGCAAATTTTTAGGGTTTAAAGCTCGATATAAAAAAGCGATCGTCACCGTAGCACCCGACGACGTAGAAAAAATTAGACAAACCCTGTTCCCAGAAGTTTAATCCCCCAAACCGAGAGCAAAACTTCTTACACAGAACTGAGGACGCAAAAAGATGGGCACCCGTTCCTTTAGGCCATACACACCCGGTACTCGACAATGTACCATCTCTGATTTCTCCGAAATCACCAAAAGTGAACCAGAGAAATCCCTAACCACATCAAATCATCGCAAAAAAGGCCGCAACAACCGCGGCGTAATTACCAGTCGTCGTCGTGGTGGTGGACACAAACGCCTCTACCGCATCGTTGACTTTCGCCGCGACAAACACAACATCCCCGCCAAAGTAGCAGCAATAGAATACGACCCCAACCGCAATGCGCGGCTGGCCCTACTGTTCTACAAAGACGGCGAAAAGCGTTATATCCTCCATCCCAATGGTTTAGCAGTTGGGACTGAAGTGATTGCTGGGCCAGACTCTCCCTTTGAAATTGGTAACGCACTTCCCTTGGGTAACATTCCCTTGGGTACAAACGTTCACAACGTAGAACTAGTAGCAGGTAAAGGCGCTCAAATCGTCCGTTCCGCTGGCGCTACCGCTCAAGTAGTAGCAAAAGAAGGCAACTACGTCACCCTGAAACTACCATCAGGCGAAGTCCGCATGATTCGCCGCGAATGCTACGCCACTATCGGTCAAGTAGGCAACATTGAGGCGAGAAACCTCAGTACCGGAAAAGCAGGTCGTAACCGTTGGAAAGGTCGCCGTCCAAAAGTAAGAGGCAGCGTCATGAACCCAGTAGACCACCCACATGGCGGTGGAGAAGGACGCGCACCGATCGGTAGAAGTGGGCCAGTTACACCTTGGGGTAAACCAACCTTGGGTGCGAAAACCCGGAAACCGAAAAAACCCAGTAGCAAATTAATTGTGCGTCGTCGTCGCAAATCGTCTAAACGCGGTCGTGGCGGTCGGGATGCGTAAAATTTTAGATTTTAGATTTTTAGATGGACAAACCAAAAAATATCTAAATTCCCAAATCTAAAATTACAATTCAAAACCGTTAAATCCAAAACCCTTAAATCCAAAATCGCACTATGGGTCGATCATTAAAAAAAGGGCCTTTCGTGGCCGATCATTTGCTGAAAAAAATAGAAGCCTTAAACGAAAAGAAAGAAAAACAAGTAATCAAAACTTGGTCTAGAGCTTCTACCATCCTGCCTCAAATGGTAGGTCATACCATCGCCGTACACAACGGTCGTCAGCACGTACCAATCTACATTTCTGACCAGATGGTGGGTCATAAATTAGGCGAATTTGCGCCAACTCGCACCTTCAAAGGGCATTCCAAAAAAGATGTTAAAGCTCGTCGATAATTTGTTTTGTCATTGGTCGTTGGTCATTGGTCATTAGTTATTGGTCATTGGTCATTAATCAAATGGCAAAGGACAAATAACAGAAGACAAATAACAAAGGACAGATGACAAAGTGGAGAAAATTATGGCTGACCGTACTGAAATTAAATCAATCGCACGTTACATACGGATGTCACCGTATAAAGTACGTCGCGTTCTCGATCAAATTCGTGGGCGCTCCTATCGGGATGCTTTAATCATTCTGGAGTTTATGCCCTACAAAGCTTGTGAACCAGTCCTCAAAGTATTGCGTTCCGCCGTCGCCAACGCCGAGCATAACGCAGGCTTAGACCCCACAAAACTAGTCGTCAGCACAGCCTTTGCTGATGGTGGCCCTAGCCTGAAACGGTTTCGCCCTAGAGCGCAAGGACGTGCTTACCAAATTCGCAAGCCAACTTGTCACATCACAGTTGCTGTTGCTGAAGCAGAAAAATAACTAGGAGGAAAGATTTTTAGATTTAGATTGCAGACCAAATCTAAAATCTAAACTCTAAAATCTAAAATCACTTTGAGGACCTATCAGTGGGACAAAAAATTCATCCAGTTGGTTTTCGTCTGGGCATCACCCAAGAGCATCGCTCTCGGTGGTTCGCTAGCCCATCTCGTTACCCGGAGATCTTAGAAGAAGATCATAAAATCCGCGAGTATGTCGAGAAAAAACTCAATCAAGACCAAAAAGCTGGTATTTCCGATGTCAAAATTGAACGGAAAGCCGATCAAATCGATTTAGAAATTCGGACTGCTAGACCTGGTGTGGTAGTTGGTCGCGGTGGTACAGGGATTGAAAACCTGCGAACCGGACTTCAAGAAGCCCTCGGCGGTAATCGTCAAATTCGTGTGAACGTTGTCGAAGTCACAAAGGTTGATGCTGATGCTAATTTAATCGCCGAATACATCGCGCAACAACTAGAAAAACGGGTTTCCTTCCGTAGAGTAGTTCGCCAAGCCATTCAACGCGCTCAAAGAGCCGGAATTGAAGGCATTAAAGTCCAAGTCAGCGGTCGGCTCAACGGTGCAGAAATCGCTCGCACCGAATGGACAAGAGAAGGTAGAGTGCCCCTACATACCCTGCGGGCAGATATCGATTTCTCATACCGGACGGCTAAAACCATTTATGGCATTTTGGGCGTAAAAGTCTGGGTGTTCAAAGGTGAAATTATTCCTGGGCAAGAACGAGTAGAAGCTCCTCCTCCTCCAGGAGGAAATAACCGCCGTCGCCAACCTAAACGTCGCCAGCAGTTTGAAGACCGTTCTAATGAAGGATAAAGAGTATGTTAAGTCCTAAAAGAACAAAATTCCGCAAACAACAACGCGGGCGGATGACAGGCTTGGCTTATCGGGGCAGTGACCTTAACTTCGGTGATTTTGGTCTGCAAGCCCTAGAACCAGCCTGGATCACCTCCCGACAAATTGAAGCCAGCCGTCGTGCCATGACCCGCTACATCCGTCGGGGGGGCAAAATCTGGATTCGGATCTTCCCAGACAAACCCGTAACCATGCGCCCCGCAGAAACCCGGATGGGTTCTGGTAAAGGTGCCCCGGAGTTTTGGGTGGCAGTGGTGAAGCCAGGAAGAATCATGTTTGAAATCACAGGTGTAACTGAAGAAATCGCCCGTGAAGCTATGCGTTTGGCTTCTAATAAGTTGCCAATTAAAACCAAATTTGTCGTGCGTTCTGAGGAGCAGGTGTAAAGATGCCTCTACCGAAGATTTCGGAAGCTAGAGACTTGACCGATGCTGAACTAGCCAAGCAAATTCTCGAGATTAAACAACAACTGTTCAAGTTGCGCTTACAAAAAGCAACTGGACGGATGGAAAAGTCACACCAATTTAAACAGACTAGGCATCGCTTAGCTCAATTATTAATGGTGGAAGGCGAACGTCAAAAAGCAGCTGCTCAAGGACAACCAGAGGCAGAACAGGAGTAGATTGCAATGGCTGTTAAAGAAAGAGTCGGATTAGTCGTTAGTAACAAAATGGATAAAACGGTGGTGGTGGCGATCGAAAACCGATCGCCCCACACCAAATACGGCAAAATCGTGGTGCGAACCAAAAAATATAAAGCCCATGATGAGGAAAATAAGTGTAACCAAGGCGATCGCGTTCGCATCCGGGAAACTCGTCCTTTAAGCCGTACCAAACGCTGGGAAGTTGCCGAAATTCTCACCACCAAATAGTAAGTAATCGGTGACAAAATTACTCCTCTAATCTAATCACCAATTACCAAATTCAAGCGAGTAAAACCGTGATTCAACCCCAAACTTACCTCAACGTTGCTGATAATAGCGGTGCCAAAAGATTAATGTGTATCCGGGTTTTAGGTGCCGGAAACAGCCGCTATGGTCATGTGGGTGATGTGATTATCGCCGTCGTTAAAGACGCAATCCCCAACATGGCAGTGAAAAAATCAGATGTAGTTCGCGCAGTTATTGTCCGTACCAAAAAAGCTATGCGTCGTGACAGTGGCATGAGCATTCGTTTCGACGATAACGCCGCCGTGATCATCAACGCCGATGGCAACCCCAAAGGCACTCGCGTTTTCGGCCCTGTAGCACGGGAACTGCGTGACAAAAACTACACCAAAATAGTTTCCCTCGCCCCGGAGGTGCTGTAATGGCTCAAAGTAAAAAAGCTGAAAAAGTGCGAACTAAATTGCACGTCAAAAAAGGCGACACCGTGCAAGTAATCTCCGGTAAAGATAAAGGCAAAGTCGGAGAAATTATTCGGGCAATACCTGAAGAAAGTAAGGTAGTAGTTCAAGGTGTAAACGTCAGAACTAAGCACGTTAAACCCCAACAAGAAGGTGAATCAGGTCGCATTATTACCTTTGAAGCACCAATTCACAGTTCTAATGTCATGTACTATTCCAGCAAACAAAATGTAGCTAGTCGTATTTGATATACATTTAATGACACTGGAAAAAAAGTACGGATGCTGAAAAAAACTGGGGAAATTATCGACAAATAAATAGATTTTGCGATTTGCGATTTGCGATTTGTGAGCAACAAATCTAAAATAAATCCAAAAATCCCTCAATCTAAAATCTAAGATCTAAAATCTAAAATTTCCTGACCAAGCCCAGGAAAAATAGGTAAAACCAATGACGCAAAGACTAAAAACCACCTATCAAGAAACAATTGTTCCTAAACTCAAGGAACAATTCAATTACTCGAATATTCATCAGGTACCGAAGATTATTAAAGTAACCCTCAACCGAGGTTTGGGGGAAGCTGCTACTAATGCTAAAGCCCTGGAATCTTCCCTGACTGAAATTGGTTTAATTGCTGGTCAAAAACCAGTAGTCACTAGGGCAAAAAAAGCGATCGCAGGCTTTAAAATTCGCGAAGGAATGCCAGTAGGCATTATGGTGACTTTGCGTGGCGATCGAATGTACGCCTTTCTTGACCGACTAATCAACCTTGCACTACCCCGGATTAGAGACTTTCGCGGCATCAGCCCCAAAAGCTTTGACGGTCGCGGCAACTACAGCTTAGGCGTAAGAGAACAACTGATATTTCCCGAAATCGAATACGACAGAATCGACCAAATTCGTGGCATGGACATCTCCATTATTACCACAGCCAAAACCGACGAAGAAGGCCGCGCCTTACTCAAGGCTTTTGGGATGCCCTTCCGCGATCAATAAGGAGGAAAAGATGGCGGTAAACGACACAATTGCAGATATGCTTACGCGCATCCGCAATGCAAACCTAGCGCGGCATCAAACAACAATGGTTCCCGCAACAAGAATGACACGCTCAATAGCCAAAGTTCTACAAAATGAAGGTTTTATTGGTGAGTTTGTCGAAGATGGTGACGGTGTAAAAAAACATCTGGTAATTTCCTTGAAATATAAGGGAAAAAATCGCCAACCCATTATTACTGCTCTCAAAAGAGTTAGTAAACCAGGATTGCGAGTGTACTCAAATCGGAAAGATTTGCCTAGAGTTTTGGGTGGAATAGGGATTGCGATCATTTCTACTTCAAGTGGAATTATGACCGATCGGGAAGCCCGCCGCCAGAATGTAGGTGGAGAGGTGCTTTGCTATGTCTGGTAGTTGTCATTCGTCATTAGTCATTCGTCATTAGTTATTGGTCATTAGTTATTGGCAAACCGACTGGCTATATAAAACATTTACAAATGACAAATGACAAGTGACAAATGACAGATGACAAGTGACAAATGACAAATGACAGATGACAAGGGACAAATGATAAACGACAGAGGAAAGATTTGCCATGTCTAGGATTGGTAAGCGTCCTATTAATTTACCTAATCAGGTTACAGTGGCAATTGAAGACCAGAAAATTGCCGTCAAAGGGCCAAAAGGAGAATTATCTAGAGTTCTCCCCCAAGGAATTATTGTGCAGCAAGAAGGAGACACTTTAAACGTTGTTCGCGAAAACGACACCCGTGTTCTCCGTCAGCTACATGGTTTATCTCGCACCTTAGTTGCCAACATGGTAGAAGGTGTCTCCCAAGGATTCCAACGCCGTTTAGAAATTCAAGGCGTTGGTTATCGGGCCAGGGTAGATGGTAGCAATCTGATTTTGATTGTCGGCTACAGCCACGAAGTCAAGATTGAACCTCCCCCTGGAATACAAATGGCAGTCGAAGCCAACGTAAACGTCACAGTTAGTGGCATCGACAAAGAACAAGTGGGCAATCTAGCAG
>JBAVZX010000814.1:0-10328 GCA_049589015.1 Phormidium sp.
AATTAAAACGACTCGTTTCTCTCAAAGAAATGGAACAGTTAATGATTCCAAGAGGAAACCTGACACCGGAAGAAAGAAAAGCGATCGAAGCTCACGTTACCCACACCTACAGATTTCTTGAACAAATTCCTTGGACAAAAAACTTAAAACAATTACCACTAATTGCCGCTGGACACCACGAAAAATTAGATGGCAGTGGCTATCCTCACGGTTTAACAAAAGCAGAAATTCCTCTGCAAACTCAAATTTTAACTATAGCCGATATCTATGATGCTTTAACCGCGAGCGATCGCCCTTACAAAAGCAAATTACCCGTAAAAACCACCCTGCAAATCCTCAAACAAGAAGCCAGCAAAGGCAAACTCAACATCGACCTAGTAGAACTCTTCGAGCAACGCCAAGTTTTCCAAGTCTTAGGTCACACCTTGAGCATTGAACATTAACACTCTCCCGTTAACCTTGCGGTGTAACGGGAGATGAATTGCTCCATTTAGATAACTTGGGCAGAGGTTATTTCATTTTTAAGAGTCCCCCTACCCCCTGTACCCAGGCGGCTATCTTTGAATCGGTGGTGGTTGAATTGGTCTGGGAGTAACTGTAGGTGGAAAACCAGGTCGAGTTGGTGGTAAAGGTCCAGTCGATGGGTAAGGTTGATTTGCTCTGTTTCTAGCTTCTGCACTATTAGCAACATCGCGGCGAATATCATTTAATGAGTCACCGGACGCAAGACGATTTCTCCAAGTTCTTAATCCGCTGGGATCGACATCTCGACCTAAAACTTCGCGGTAGATTTGATTGATTTTTCCTCTTGCTTCTTCGCTATTAGCAATTCGAGAGCGAACATCTTTAACAGAGGTACCATCTCCTAACGCTTCCGACCAAGTTCTATAACCTTCAGAATCAGGTTCACGACCTAAAATATCACGGTAAATCTGGCGAATTTGTTCTTCATAATTGTAGTTGCCGCGGCTACCATATCGATCGCGATCGTATCGGTCATTGTATCGGTCATTGTATCGGTCATTGTATCGGTCATTGTAGCGATCGCCATCTCGACCTTCAAGATCAGTTCCTCTCAAATTCGCATTATCTAAAATCGCATTGCGCGTCACAGAATTCTGAAGATTTGCATTTCTTAAATCAGCACCTCTTAAGTTAGCATCTCTTAAATTAGCTCCCCTGAGATTAGCATTTCTCAGATCAGCATCTTCTAAATCAGCACCTTGTAAATCGGCATTTCTTAAATCCCGACCTCTGAGATCTGCGCCTTTCAAGTCACAGTTGCGACATCTACCAGTATTGATCAATCTGCGGACATCATTATAATCTTGGGCTTGTGCAGAATAGGATAATCCCAAGGTGGCAAGTAACAAACTGACTGTGAGAATTCGTAATTTCATTTCCCTGATCTCAAACTAAAAGAAGTTTTCTTGCTGAAAAAGTGTGTTTTGCTAATTCTCAGGCTAGACTCTATCTTTGAATTCGCGGTGCCGTTGACGGAATGGAAGGTGAGAGATTAGAACCTGAGTTTCTTCTACTTGGTAATGAATTATCTGTTGTTGGTACATTTCTTCTTGATGGTGAATTCCTCCTTGTAGGTTGCTGATAGTTTTCTGGGGGTGAATATCTCCGCGAAGGAGTTCTGTCAGATGGTGAGAGGGTAGCAGGTGGTAAGTTTCGCGTCGGATACCTGACTGCAGGTGCAGTGTTGCTGGGTAAGTTTCGCGTCGGATACCTGACTGCGGGTGCAGTGTTGCTAGGGAAAGTTCGGACGGGTACACCATAATCTCTCGATGGTAAGGTTCTTGTTGGCGGGTATACTGTTGTTGGCGGTGCGTACCTTCTCGGTTGTGAATAGTTGACAGATGGATTGTAAGCGGGATAACGTCTATTTCTGAGAGAGCGTGCTTCTGGACTATTTTCAATGTCGCGCCGCACTTCGTATATACTCGCACCAGAAGCTAAACGGTTTGTCCAAGTTCTAATTCCATCTCGATCGACATTTCGACCTAGTACTTCTCGGTAAATTTGGTTAATTTTAGTGACGGCTTCATCACTGCGAGCAATATCACGCCGAATCTCGCCCAAAGATTCTCCGCTTCTGCGTTCTCCTAACCAAGTTCTTAATCCTCTATTATCAGGTTCACGTCCGAGAACTTCGCGGTAAATGTCGCGGATTTGATCTGCTGAATAGTAATAGTTGTATTCTCGACGATAGCGCGATCCGTAGTAGCGATTGCCATAATAGCGATCGTCATAATACCCATAACCCGAATAGTAGGGATTGTAGTAATCGTAGTAGTAATCGCCAAAAAACAGACCCCAAGACCAATACACTGGGTTGTAATAATATGGTTGAATACCTATTTGGATGTACAACTGTTTTGCATTGGCACTTGGTAAGCTAGAATTTGACCAATCAACTTTGATTGGCTTGGCGTTAGCTACTGTATGCTTGGTATTTTCTAAAGTTTCCGCAGACAATGGCTGGATTAATCCTAAACCAATCAGTAAGGTAGTAGTTGCTATAGTTGTTAAGTTCATTTGACTGTTCTGTAGTTACTGATATACTTTTTGGTGAGTGAGTCTCGGTTGTTGACTTAATAGCTGATACAGCGATGCAAGAGCTATTCCTCAGACTAACTTTGAGTCAGAACCAGACAGTAAAGATTTGGGTTGTACTCTATAAATTTAGGATGACAATTTGATCTGACTGTTGTCATCCTTCTTTAGTTCCCGTTGCAAGGTTGACTCATAATTCCATTTTGCCATTAACTAAATAAAGGCTGGTGTAACCCAGCCCTTTAAGCACCCAGACGGAATTGCCCGTCCCATCTGTAATAACAACCTTATTTTGACTACTGGCAAAACTTAATCCGTAGCAAATTCTAAGTTTGCCAGAGTTGATTAGCCTGTAATTCTTATTCTGTCATATTCTTTCCTGCTATTCCTTCTCAATCAAAGGTAGAGTAAAGGAAAAAATAAATCTTTACTATTTACGTGCTGTCTTGTAGAAATGGCTACCAACCTCATCTGGGACAACCTAACAAAAAAACGGTTCCCTGTTCCCTGTTCGGTTAAAAAGCTGGCTATTTCTTTACTTTCTGCCTTCAGCTTTCTTAAACTAGCCAATTGGCGATCGCATCGGTAGATTTAACAATGTGCATTCCTGCATCTGCGAACTTTTGAAATGCTGCATCTGCTTGTTCCGTAAAATCAATTACTCCCGGAATAACTGCCGGGGAGGTACAATCTTCCAATAAGTAGACTTTTTTGCTAAGTTTCGGGTCTTGTTCCATGATTTCTGTCAGTAAGTCATCCACTGTCCAAGCAACGCAGTGACTTTTCGCTTGTCCGGCAACAATTACAGCATCGAATTCCAAAAGTTGCTTGATTAAGTTAACATTTTTCTGGGCAATAGGTTGACCATTAATATCTTCTAAAACTTCGGCTCTTAACACTGAGTAATTTTCCGTTAAAGGGTTGTTACCTTTAAGCTCAAAAATCGGTTGGCTGCACCTAGCAATACTGTGGAAAAATATCGCCTCTTCCACTGCGGAAACTAAGGCGTGACCTATGCCACCCAACATCGAATGATAAGGCCAAACTGTCAGAGGATATTTACCATCTGCGCTAAGTTTTTTTACGTAGTGAAAGGCGTGTTGTTGTAATTTCTCGTAATCTTTATTTGCTATATTATCAGCAACTGCTGGGTTAACTTGCCAAACTCCAGTTTGTAGGTCATCAAGGCTAATAACTGTTGCTGGTGTGGGGTGTTCGCCTGCTGCATTTACCCAAAAAATGGCATGAAAAATTTGCATGGCGGTATGGGTGTCCATTGTGGGTGCGATCGCACTAATCACACCCAAATTCCGGTAAATAAATTCGCATAATCTCATATTATCTTCAATTGCGCCTTTACCAGAACGCCCAGCTACAAATAACTCAAATTCGGGCAGACAAAATGTATTTTGGGCATCAATAATTAATAAACAAATGCGTGTTTTATCTGCAAATGCAGGTGTAATATTATGTTGTTTCGCCCAAGTTTTTGCTCCAGCTGCTCTCTCTTCGTAAGGTACTCGCCAAACTTCTCCTACTTTGCTCGAATCAAAATGAGCAGGAATTGGTAATTCTTTAGCTACTTCTGTAGTATTCATTTCATATTCTCCGATTTATTAACATTAACTGGTTTCAGGTTATCTAATTTTAAGTTAAAGTTTTTGGGAAGGCAGAAAATACTATTTGATTCAGCTTTATCAAAAACATCTTCGGGGTTTTCTAAATAGTTATTTGGCTGATAAATTGGGATTTTATGCCAATACATTCTATAACCACACTCAGCAAGAAAATTGATTAAAGACTTATCATTTTTAGCTTGATAATTAATATAAAGAATTGGCTGTAATGCTTTAATTGTATTAAGTGCGCCTTGTAGAACACCCAATTCCATCCCAGCAACATCTATTTTAATTAAGCGACAGTGCGGCAAATTTAAACTATCCAGTGTAATAGTTTGAGCCAGTTCAGTTTCTCCATTTTCACTAATATCTAATTTACTAAAATCATGAGGTTTGCTATAATCTAATATAGGCAGATTAATTGCTGAAAATGTATCACTAACTGCCACATTGTAACAGTAGGTATTAGTAATATTATTTAAAGCTAAATTAGCACAGAGATTTTGAAAAATCACTCTTTGGGGTTCAAAGGCTAAAACTGTGCCTTGCTTCCCAACTGCTTGAGCTAAATAAACTGTACAAACACCAATATTTGCGCCAATTTCTACTACTAAATCTTTCGATTTAATGATTTGTTTTAAAAGTTCTATTTCGCCTTCTTTGTATTCTCCGTAAGCTTCCAGAGACTTGCCTACACCCAAATCGTTAATATTATAAAGTAAAACTCCGTGACAGCATTTTTTTAATTTATTAAATCCATTAAAAGGAAGTAAACTTTGTTCGGGTAAGTTATTTTCCATTGTTTGATTTTGCAACTCTCCAACCAATTTTTCTAACTCTAAAACCACTTTTTGAAATACGAAATCCCAATCTCCTAATTTAGTTTGGCGAAACAAACGTAAAGTTGGATACCAGGGGTTATTTTCTCCTTCTAACATCCATCGCCAATCAGCTACTTTCGATAACAAAACCCATACAGATTTACCCATTGCGCCAGCTAAATGTGCCACTGATGTATCTACACATATTACCAAATCTAGCTGGTTGATTACTGCCGCAGTATCAGCAAAATCATTGATTTTTTCGCCGATATCTTGAATTTTACCAGTTAAATTTAAGGCGGTTAAATCCTGCGCTTTCGCACCTTTTTGTAAACTATAAAAAGCAATACCCGGTATCTCTAAAAGTGGCAGAAAATCTATTAAACTACAGGAACGATTGCGATCGTTAGTATTACCTGGATTTCCTGCCCAAACTATGCCAATTTTGAGATAAGTTTCGGGAGGTGATTCTAAAATAATCGTGGTGTTTTTTGGCGGGAATAAATAGGGAATGTTTGTGGGAATTGTTTCGGCGGTAGTACCCATCAAGTAGGGTAAACTCATTGTCGGCGCACAGTAATCATATTCCACTGTTGTTCCCGAAGTTACTATTTGATCGATGCCGGGAACAGTGGTAAATAATCGATATAATTCTTCATAGCAAGCTAATGTTATATGTGCGCCTTGTTGAGCAATTAAAGGCGCATAACGGATAAAATGAATATTATCGCCAAAACCTTGTTCGCAAAGTAAGAGAATTTTTTTACCTTGTAAATCTCCACTGTGCCAAACTGGTTGAAAGGATGCAATTTTGCGATATTCTTTAGTGTACCAACGCCATTCATATTCGGCAAATCCGCTGGCGAATTCTCCAATTATTAATAAACTGATGCCTAAGTTTTTATGGGCTTCGGCGAAGTTGGGATCTAAAGTTAAGGTATACTGTAATTTAGCGATCGCTTCCCCTAATTTATTTTGATATTTGAGTGCGTTAGCATAGTTATAATGTGCTTGCGCGTAGTTAGGATTTAAGTCTAAGGCTTTTTGGTAAGAGGCGATCGCTTCTTCAGCTTTCCCCTGAGTTAGCAACACATTACCCAGGTTGTTATAAGCATCAATATAATTGGGATTTAAAGCTAAAGATTTCTCATAGCAAGCAATAGCTTTTTCTAATTTTTTCTCCTCTTCAAAAGCGTTACCTAAATTGTTGTGTGCTTCTGCATATTCAGGGTTTAATCTAATTGCTTGTTGATAACAACTAATTGCTGCTTCAATATAACCTTCTTCTTGTATAACTAACCCTAAGTTATTATGAACTTCGGCAAAGTTTGGTTTTAAAGAGATCGTTTTTTGGTAATGAATTTTTGCTGTAGCTAAATCACCTTTGGCTTTGCAAGCATTACCCAAATTATAGTAAGCTTCCGGGTATTTAGGATTTAGTCTAACAGCTTTTTGATATGCTGCGATCGCATCTTCCAACTGATTCTTCGCTAAGAAACAATTCCCTAAATTATTATGTACTTCGGCTAAATTGGGATTTAAGTAAAGAACTTTTTGGTAATAAGTAATTGCTTGCTCTAAATTAACATTAATTGCTGAAAGATTAGCCAGGTTTTTATAAGCTTTCCAATCTTGAGGATTTAAGTCAATAGAATATTGGTAAAAAGCGATTGTTGACTCTAAAGTACCTTCCTCTGGAAACTTTTTCCCCATCTTACCTCACCTTCATTTAAGAACCTTGGTATTCTGTTAACAATTGGGGTATGTAATCATATCCATCTACCCCTATTTGACGGAGAAACTGCGATCGATTTTTTTGCAAAACGCTTTGGAAAGCATCAGCACCAATTTGTCCTTTAATAATTGTGATTAACCCAGCTGCTTGTCGCCATTTTGGGGAAGAAATGCGCTCTAAAAGATACATTCCTATTGTACCAAAGTAAATCGCTTTTTCAATTTCCTGTAAACTATAATTAGCCTCAGCCAAATAAGCCAAATTCAACCCTTGTAAATACAAATCTCCCGAAATTCCCGCCGCTTGATAGCCAGTTTCCAAATAAGAAATAGCCGCTTCTGGTTGAGATAAAACTATATAAGCAATTCCCAAACTAGTACAACAAAAAGCTTTACTTTGTTGGATTGTATATCCAGCCAGATAGCTATCGCTTACTCTTTCTAATAACTCTAAACCTTGTTGTAAATAATTAATTGCTCCTTCATAAACTTCTGTGTTTAAGCGATCTAATTCTTGGGCTTGGAAAACTTCGCTGTAACCGAGATTTGCTAAAGCGTTGGCTTCTCCCAAGCGATCGCCACTTTGCCGACTTAAAATCAACGCTCTTTGACTATAACTAATAGCTTCCGAGTAATTTTTCTGAGCTACATAGATCCGGCTAATGTGATTAAAATTCGCAATTTCGCAAGCTTGATCCTCCGCCGAACGTGCGATTACCAAAGCTTGTTCATGGAAAGAAATTGCCTGATCGTATTGCCCAATTGCACCTAAAGAATAACCCAATAAAGTGAGAATTCGCGCTTTTTCTTGCGTACCTTCAACGCTTCGCAAAGGTTCATCCAAATAACTGATTGCCGAACGTAAATAATCCCCACTAAAAGAAGCAAAAATCCCCCCATACAAAGGAAAGTATTTCTGTTGCGCGAAAGTCCTAAGAATTTGCAAAGTTACTTGGAAACAGCCATTACTTAAATTATTTCTCGAACTAAAGCCGCTAGCTAACTGTGACCAAATTAACGCGAAAGTAATAAACGTAGAAATCGAAAGTTTTGCTCCAAATTTAGCATCATAAACCAGCTTGTCAAACCAATTAACCAAACCTCTTTGTAAACATTGTAAAATTACCGCTAATTCCACAAAAGCCGAAACTTCTACAGTTTGACGCGAAACAGATTCTATAATAGACTCATTTAATGCTAAACTTTGAAATACCGCTTTCGGAAAAGGATTATCTAGTAAAGATGCCCATAAACTCCAAGGGCCGCTTTCCCCAGGAACACCTTCAAATCCTAATTTGCCTCGACTTTGATCGTAAATCCAGCTAACCAAATGCTCTTGTAACTTGCCCCAAGATTTTAAACCCTCAGTCAAGCCTAAAACTAGTTGCTGAAGTTGTTCATTTATTTCAGGATCAGAAGTGTTTTGAGCTTGTTTTTGCAGAGAAGTTGCTAATTGCTGAATTTGGTCTAAATTTAAAGGTTGGGCTTGATTTGGATCGATCGCTTGCAACAAAGCAATTAAGCGATTCTCAGCTTCAGTATTGACAATAGCACTCGTAGCCGTAGCGATCGCCGAAGCCACCAGATTTTCCTGGTGATACCGCTGCCATTCGCCTTCAATTGTTTGCAGAGCCCGCAAAATTCGAGTCGCTTTTGCTTGCTTCAGTTCATCCGTAGGATTGTCAATTTCCGACTGGGTGGCGTTAACGCGATCGCTCAAACATTGCTCGAAAATTTCGCCAGTTCCCGCAGTAATACCGCGCAGCAACATCTGATAAACCTGCTGTTTCGAGCGAATTTTTCCCTTCAAGGTAGTTTGGACAATCTCATCAATTAAAGCGAAATAGCGATCGCGCAGAGAAAGAGAATCGGACATAAGCTTGTGCAATCGGGGTCTTGCTTTAAGTTGACATACTCCGGTAATAGTAATTGCGCTTTACCGCAAATACCATTATATCAGAAACATGGCGATAAATCTCAGGGGTTCTCACGCTCCCACTATGCTTTGATAGCTTGAAAATTGCCATTTCTGGCAGAACAAACGCAGCAATTTAAAAATAACTTCATCAAATTGACGTACCACCGTCACAATTTTGACAACTCAATCAGTCAATATAAAAATAAGTTTCGTATTGCTCCTCACACACACACTAACAGAAATAAAGCCTGGAGTTCATGCCTCCAGGCTCTTTTATTCTTAGAAGGCAGAAAAGGAAAATTTTGACGGTGTGTCGGTGAACCAATAATCCTCGTACCTTCAGGTCGAGGAGTGTCAATTTTGAGTTGTAGGGGCGGGTTTTGCCTTCATATTGTTTGTAAGTGGCAAAATTTGTCTACTAAACCCGTCCGTACAGAGTCCCCTTGTCCCCTTAACCGACTACCTTGCCAATATTTTTGTCATTTCTGCACTCATTAAAGCAATGTTAGGATCGCGTTGAATTGCCCGAAAATACTGCTTTTCCAACATAGTTCCTTCTGAGCATGGTTGGATCAGAACTCGTGCTTGTTCTAAAAATTGATTAGCTTCATTCAAAGTCACAGGTTCCTTAGAAGCCAAAAACTCATCAATCTGAACAATAAACTGAGAAATAGGACGCAACCAGCTAAACCACTCATCACCAATCACTAATTGAAAAAACTCGTTGTTTGACTTAATGCGTCCGTGGAACTGTTCATATTCAATTCGTTCAGAATCGAGTAAAGCCTTGTGAAGACGCAACAGAGTTTGTCGTAACTCACGCAGGTGTTGCAGCCTTGAATTTAACAAAGAATCGGTTGAAGTCATCTAGTAACGAACTGAGTAAATACTTTTCCCATCTTGACACATTGCAAACATACAGTGGTTAAATTATTCAAGCTTTCATAGATTTTACTCATAGTTTTCATCAGCTTTATTTGATTAAATTTCTGCCACCTAGTCTTTGCCTTTGGTATAGAATAGCAATCTTACTGATTACATAGCAGTAAATATTCATAGAAAATAGTATTTATCAAACCATAAACTCACCTATATGGCTTCACCAAAAAAGCGCCGTTACACTCCTGCATGGTTAATGCTAGCTGTAGGTACTCTCCTCTCAATTGCTGCTGGCCTCACTGTAGCAAAATGGGAGAAAGAAACCCACCGTGCTGAATTTAAAAACCTAGCAGATAAGTTAGCTACCGCCTTGCAACAAAGTATCGATACTAACTTGGGAATGCTCCGTGCTACTAATAGCTTCTATGCCGCATCAGAAAAAGTTGGGCAACGAGAATTTTCCACTTTTGTTCAAGATTTCATGACCAGATATCCCGGTATTTTGGCATTTAGTTGGTCACCTCGGGTATCAGCAGCAGAGCGACAAACTTACGAGCAAGCAATTCAAGCTAAAGGTTATCCTAACTTTGAGATTATAGAACGTGGAGCGCCTGGGCAACTGGTTAGAGCCAAAGAGCGCCCAGAATATTTTCCTGTAACTTATATAGAAGCTAGACAAAGCCAAACTGGAGCTTTAGGCTATGATTTAAATGCCGAATCTTCCCGTAGTATCCCTTTAGAAAAAGCCAGAGATACAGGAAAAATGGCGGCTACAGAGCGAATCAAAATTTTTAC
>JBAVZX010000815.1:0-1577 GCA_049589015.1 Phormidium sp.
CAATTACCGTTACCAAATTATCAACCAAACCTACCTCAACTGGCACAACAAAACCAGATCAAAAATTATTGGACACACCATCGGCGAGATCATGGGGCAGGAAGTTTTTCAAACTGTGATTAAACCCCGGATCGATCGCTGCTTTCAGGGAGAAACGATTGATTTCACCGGATGGTTTACACTGGCTGGGATTGGGCCGCAATTTCTGAGTGCTTCCTATATTCCCTATCTAGATGCAGATGGTTCGATTTCTAACGTACTTATCAGCGTGCGAAATATCACCCCGATGAAGCAGGCAGAACTCGCTTTACGCCAGAGTGAACAAAAGTTTCGGGGCGCATTCGACACCATTTCGGCGGGAATGGCTCTAGTTTCTCCCACAGGTGGCTTTTTGGAAGTGAACGCTGCGCTATGCCAGATGTTGAGCTACTCAGAAGATGAACTACTGCAACTGAGACTTGAAGATATCGAACATCCAGACGATCGCCAAACTGATGTTGATTGGATCGAGTCCATTTTCTCAGGTGAACTCTGTGTCCATCAAGTAGAGAAGCGATTTGTGGCGAAACAGGGGCCGATTATTTGGGGCTTGATGAATCTGGCTCTAATGCGAGATGCTCAAGACGATCCGCTTTATTTGATTGTGCAAATCGCCAATATTAGCGATCGGCGTAAGCTCGATACCATGAAGGACGAATTCCTTTCCGTAGTTAGTCATGAACTGCGAACACCATTAACTTCACTTCGCGGTTCCCTTGGCATTTTGGAATCGGGTGTCCTGAAAAATAAACCAGAAACAGCCCAAAAGATGTTACAAGTTGCCGTGAACAATACAGATCGTCTGGTACGTTTAGTCAATGATATCCTTGATTTACAGCGATTAGAGTCCGGCAAAGTGTCTCTGGTTAAGGAAGTCTGCTTGGTCAATGATTTAATCGAGCAAGCAGTAGAATCTGTCAAAGCGATCGCCTACCAAGCAAATATAACTCTAGAATGGACTTCCCTAACTGCTTCAGTTTCCGCATCTAGCGACGAAATCATCCAAACTTTGATAAACCTCTTGGGCAATGCCATTAAGTTTTCCCCAGCAGAAAGCACTATTTGGCTGAAAGCCGAAGTTACTAACAATTTAGATCAGCGAATATTGGCAAACTTCCCAGATTTGAAAAACACCATTCTCACTCCTTATATTATTTTCTCAATTACAGACCAAGGAAGAGGCATTCCATCAGACAAACTGGGAACCATTTTTGGACGCTTCCAACAAGTAGATTCATCAGATTCTCGCAGCAAAGGGGGAACAGGCTTAGGGTTAGCAATTTGCCAAAATATTGTCCAACGTCATCAAGGATTTATTTGGGTGGAAAGTGTTTTAGGACAAGGAAGTACTTTTTATTTCACATTGCCAATGGAAGATTAGCTCGATCGGCGAAAGCTCAACATTAATCTAAGTAACGTTGACACTCCCCCGTCAAGCTACGCTGTGACGGGAGATTCTTGCTTCACTGAAACCTGCTTTTTAACACAAGTGTTAACGAGTCTTACAGTTTCTCCACAAGCTTGAAATACCGTATGCC
>JBAVZX010000816.1:0-5286 GCA_049589015.1 Phormidium sp.
GTATAATATGCTATCGGCAGGTAAGACGGCTGCGATCGCTACACTGCTGCGCCCTTTATATGATCCTAACTCCACTACCTTCGCTCCGGTGGGTAACTGTTTAACAATTTTTTGCAAAGCTACGGCTTGCGGTAAGTTAAACCAACCCTCGATCTGATCCCATTCTAGGATTGCGGTAAAGTCATATCGACTCATCTGCTAAATAGTAATTTGTAAAGTTTCTCGAGAACATCTTTATTTTCGATCATCAATTGCCAAAATTTGCGAAAAATTCTTTACAATTTATGAGCAATTATCCAGGTTTTAGGCAACCTTAACAAATTTCATGCGGATTCTGTTTACAATTCCTCACTTTTTCCAACCCAGCGAGGGTAGTCAGTACGGTTCACAGGGTAAAAACCCTCAACCTCGGATGCAAGCACTTACGTCTTGTATCACTGCTTTACACAAATTATTTGGTAAATCCCAGACTAGCATTGATATTGCTCAAGGTGCAGCGAAACCAGCGAATCAGTCCCAAGCACACAACATAGATATCGTTATTTGTACTACTAAAAATCAGCACCTCCTCGACCAAATTTCCCTACCTTCCGACTTATATAAACACTATCGCACCAATAGCGAATCGATGTTACTCGGTTTTGAGTGTCAAGCGTTACTCCGTGATTGTCTGGGAAGTTACGATTATTTTTGCTTTTTAGAAGACGACCTAATTCTGCACGATCCTTGGTTATTTGTCAAACTTAATTGGTTTAACAAACAAGCTGGAGATCATGCCTTACTCCAACCAAATCGTTACGAACTTTCTCCCCCAGGAAACAGCAAGAAAGTCTACATTGATGGTAATTTGTCACCACTGCTAACTGCTAATTTCCAAAATATCGAAGACCAACCGGAATTGCTGGGACAAATTCTCGGAGAAACTGTAATCTTTCGCCGTGCTACTAACCCTCATTCTGGTTGTTATTTTCTCAATGTTGCTCAAATGAATTATTGGGTACAGCAACCGCATTTTCTCGATCGCAATACTAGTTTTTTTAGCCCTTTAGAAAGTGCGGCGACTCTGGGAATTATGCGGACTTTTCGCGTTTATAAATCTGCTCCTCAAAATGCCAATTTTTTGGAAATTCAACATTACGGTAATGCTTGGAGTCAAAGATTTTTAGGAGTTCCTGCTGAGGAACAAGAGAGTAGGGGCACACCCGTGTGTGCGCCCGCACCCGTGTGTGCGCCCGGAACAGGTGAGGAAATTAAAGTTAGTGCGCCATCAAACCTAGCTATTCATCCAGAAATTGTTAGCTCAGCATCCATTCCTGATTATTACAATCGAGCTAACCCTGATTTACTTAGACTTTTGCCTGGTGATGCCAAAGTCATTATCGAAGTTGGTTGTGGAGCGGGAGCTTTAGGAGAACAGTATAAAAGAATTAATCCCCATTGTAAATATATCGGCATTGAATTAAATGAAACTGCGGCAAAAATTGCTGCTACCAGATTAGATCAAGTGGTGATAGGAAGTGCAGAGAACTTAAATATAGCCACCGAAATTGGCGAAGGTGTAGCAGATTGTTTGGTTTATGGCGATGTGTTAGAACATCTGGTTGATCCTTGGGCGGTGCTAGGCCATCATTTAAAATGGTTGAAAGCAGATGGTCAAGTTTTAGCTTGTATTCCTAATGTGCAACATTGGAGTTTAATTGTAAAATTGTTGCGCGGAAATTGGGAATATGAAGATGAAGGGTTGTTAGATAAAACTCACTTACGCTTTTTCGCTTTGGATACAATGAAGCAATTATTTGCTTCGGTAGGAGTAGAAATTTACGATGTGCAACCTAGAGGAAAACAAGGGGAGACTTTTCAAAAGTTTCAGGAAATAATGGCTCCAGTTATTAATAGTTTAGGATTGGACGCAAATAATTTTGCTCAGAGGACAGGAGCGTTACAATATGTAGTTAGAGGAACTAAAACTCCGATCGCATCGAAACCTTTGTTAATTCAAACTATTTTAATGGCTCCGCTGGCGTGCGATCGCGTCCGAGTGTTAGAACCCGATCAATTAAGTGCTACAATTCCCGGAGTGCGAACATTAGCTACAGTTAAAACAGCTAATTTGAGCGTTGCTAGACCGGAAGAAGAGAAAGTATTTATTTGGCAAAGGGCATTTTTACAGAAAGAAAACGATATTCCCAAACTCCAAGAATTGCTGCGTCGAGGTTATTTAATTGTTGCAGAAATTGACGATGATCCGCTACGTTGGCCCGTGCATGAAGATAATCAATTTTTCAGTTACAGTGCTTGTCATTGTGTACAAACTTCTACCGAACCTTTAGGAGAGTTTTTGCGGGGAATAAATCCGAATGTAGCGGTTTTTCAGAATCAATTAGCTTATCTACCGCCAATCAGAAATCATGAATCAGATGCGCCAGTTACTTTGTTTTTTGGGGCTTTGAATCGGGAAGAAGATTGGGCGGAAATCATGCCTGTGATTAATCAGTTGTTGGGGGAATTTGGCGATCGCATTCGCGTGCGAGTCATCTACGATCAAAAGTTTTTCTATGCGTTAGAAACCCCCCACAAGGAATTTGAATCTTTCTGTGCTTACGAACGATATCAAGAAATTCTTCATGGTTGTGACATTAGCATTTTACCATTAAATCCCACCAGATTTAATAGCATGAAATCCGACCTCAAATTCATTGAATGTGCCGGACATGGAGTAGCAGTTTTAGCCAGTCCAACAGTTTATGGAAGTTCAATTGTTGAAGGAAAAACTGGATTAATTTATCATTCAGTAGCCGACTTTGAAGAGAAATTGAGAAAGTTAATTTCTGATACTCAATGGCGACAAAACATAGCCAAAAACGCTTATGATTGGGTAAAAGATAATCGCTTACTTTCGCAACATTACCGTCAGCGTCAAGAGTGGTATTTAAAAATGCGAGAAGAGTTACCCAGGTTGAATGCTGAATTAAAAAGCAGAGTGCCGGAATTGTTTGTTTAGTTTTCTTTTGTCGGGTGCGTATACTGAGATCTTACACCTAGAGGCAGAGCCTCTGTTTTTCGTTCCCAGGTTGAACCTGGGAACGAGTTCTAAGTGATTTATTTTAGCAAAATACCTCTTAAGATAATTACCTATTTTAGGTTTCTGTGTTATTGTTAATAAGTTTAACTGAAATTAACATTCAAGTCTGTTAAGAGAGAGAATTTGCGGGGGAAAGTTCAGGATTTAGGATAATAGAAAAAAGCCAAATAATCAGCAGTGGGATGAAATTAATTTAACATCTATTATGCTTTCATTGTCAAATTTAAGATCCAGTATTCGGAAAAAATGGTGGCTGGTAATACTCCTCAGTTTATTAGCTCTTATGCTAGCTCATGGTATGGCGCTAATCTATCGGATTCAGCCAGCTGTATCTTTGTGGTTTCCGCCTTCGGGGATTGCGATCGTATTAACACTTTGGTTCGGCCCGATCGGTATAATTATGACAGGAATTACTTCGGTCTTAATGGCACCATTTTGGGGTTTTCCAGGTTGGGCGCGGTTGGTTGGTTTAATTGATATTTTAGAACCGTTAGTTGCATGGTTACTGTATAGAAAATTTGCCAAAGGTGAGTTATCATTCCACCGACTTAGTGATGCTGCTACTTTCATTCTGAGTGCGCCATTAGCTGCTTGCGCTACTTCTGCTGTAGTTGGTAGTTTAACTTTGGTAGCCATAGACAAAATTCCCATATCTAAGTTGAGTACTAGTATTCCTAATTGGTGGTTAGGTAATGCTTTGGGAACTATGGCAATTGCTCCGACAATTTTGTTAGTTTTAACCCCAAAAATTAAACAGTATTTTCAACAATTAACGTCAACAAGCAACGATAATAATCCCAATAGTATAGCAGAGATTTCGCCTTTTCCTTCTCAAGCTTATAGACGAGCAGAAATTATTGTTATTTTATTGTTAAGTATATTTATTGCGAGTTTTACTGTTTCATTAGCTAATCAAGGAGGCTTTGGTTTTCAACAATTTTCCCTGTTAAGTTTTGTGCCAATTATTTGGGCAGCTACTCGTTTTGGAGTTGCTGGGGGAATGTTGACTACTACTTTTTCGGTTTTAGTCACATTATTAGCTTATTTAATTTTTAATCCTCATGCTATTTCCTTAGCGGAATTTCCAGTGTCTCCAGAAGTTTTGCACGTCCATAAATTAACGCTTTTAATTCAGTGTGCGACTAGCTTATTAATTGGTTCTGCTAGTACAGAAAGAGCAAATACTCAAGTAGCTTTAGCGGTAGAACAAGTGCGAACGGTGGCGTATCAAAGACAGGTGCAATTGTCCGATCAATTAATTAAATTAAATCAAGAATTGCTGATCGCTAATACCGAATTAGAAGCATCTCATGAACAACTTTATCAGCGAGAACAGGAATTCAAAGCTTTAGTGGAAAATTCGCCGGATATTATTGCTAGGTTCGATCGCCAATTGCGTCATGTTTACGTTAATTCAGCAATTGAACAAGTAACTGGAATATCTCCTGAAGATTATATCGGTAAAAATCATTTAGAATTAGGTTTACCCGAAGCTAAATGTCGTTTGTGGCAAAGTTGTATTCAAGAAGTATTTGAGAGTAGAGAAGAACAGGTAATTGAATTTGATATTTTGACAAACCAAGGACTTCTTTATTATCAATCTCGGTTAGTTCCTGAATTTGCTCCTGATAATACCATTGTTTCGGTGTTAGCTGTGACTCGGAATATTACTAAATTAAAGGAAACAGAAGCAGCTTTGCGACAAAGTGAATATAGGTTAAGACGGTTAGTAGATTCTAATTTGATTGGGGTTTTATTTGCTAATTTTCAAGGAGAAATTATCGATGCGAACCAAGCTTTTTTAGAGTTAGTGGGTTATTCGTTAGAAGATTTCCGATCGGGTAAAATAAGTTGGATAAAAATCACTCCTCCAGAATATCAGATTTTGGATCAACAAGCGATCGCGCAAGTTAAAGCTACAGGCACTAGTAAACCGTTTGAAAAGGAATACTTGCATCAAGATGGAAGTCGGATTCCCATTTTATTAGGTATAGCTAAACTAGAATCTACAGAAGATGAATGTGTTTGTTTTGTTTTGGATTTAACAGAACGCAAACGAGTAGAGGCAGAAAGAGAAAGATTATTAGTTCAACAACAAAGCCAAAAAGAACTTCTGGAAGTAATTTTACAGCAACTTCCCGCAGGTGTAATTCTCGCTGAAGCACCTTCAGGAAAAATAGTTTTTGGTAATCAGAGAACTGAAG
>JBAVZX010000817.1:0-3684 GCA_049589015.1 Phormidium sp.
CTTCGATAAACTGTGGTTGACCATTAAAGAAAAAAGTCCAATTTTTTTGGCTATCAACTTGATCTAAATCTTTAAACTTATCTAATATATGTATACTAGTAGCTCTCACCAATGGATCGCTACTTTCTGTAGCTTTAACTGGGTATAGTTTTTTGTCGATTTTCAGTAAAAGTTCTTCATGACTTGAAGTAGCTACTAAATTGCTGTCGCGATCGATAATAAAAGCTTTTCCGGTGGGGCTAATTGATAATTCTTCCAAGAATTGACTAATTTTAGTTAAAGTTAAGTCTGTGGCTAAAGCTCCTTGGAAAATTCCGGTTTTTTGCTCAAACAGAGGCACAGCTAAGGTTACACCTAATCTATGTTTGGCATCACTAGTTGTAGTTCCATAAATATCAGTCCAAGTTAATTTACCAACTTTTTGAGCTTTTTTATACCAAGGCCGAGAGCGAGAATCGTACTTTTCTAAAATATCCTTCTTTTGCGAACGATTACCTTGAGAATCGAGTATATAAAAATCTCTTAAACCTTGTTTTGAATTTTCTCTAACTTTAGAAATATATTGATGCCGATCGTTTATTTCAACTCCTAAAAAATCTCCACGTTTATTTCCTACATAAATTTTCCAAATACTATTCTTCTGATTTTCTTGATTCCGCAATTGTTGCCAAAAATACTTTTCTAATTCCCCAAAATTATTGGGATCAATTTTTTCACTTTCAATCACAGCTAATTGCATCGATAAAAATGCGTTATGGCTAGCTAAATAACTTTCTAGATTTGATTGAATTGCTAAGGTTGATTTATCGCTCACTTGGTAGATCAACTGGTCAATTTGTTGCTGTCCGCCCTGAAAAGTCAACCAGCTAATCATACTCACAGTAACAACCAAAGGAGCGATAATAATTACAGGGATTGTATAGCGAATTGAACGTAATTTTTTAAGTTGTTTAAAAATTGGATAGTTAGCTTTAGTAGTAATGTTAAACACTGTTGCTCTCCTATATTTAAGCTTTCTTTTGGTAGGAAGCACTGTCTGAGATAAGATCTGATTGAGTATAAACATTAGGCTACACTTCTAAACTTTTTCCGCTACCCGTTTCCAAATCTAATTCATTAATTTGGCGATAGAATTTTTGAAGAAAACTGAGATCGCAGGCGAATAACTCCTCAACAATTGCTGGTGTTATTTCCTCCAGAGCGCCTAGACGAGTAATCACCCTTGATAAAATAATTACAGTTGCATAAGCTGGATTTGATTTGACGCGAGGATCTCGCATCGGTACAATCTCATCAATAGCTCGCGATAATCGCATCACCCCTTTTCGGTGCAAATTACCATCAGCATCAAGATAACCTTTCGGCAACGTAAATTCAAACTCTGTCTGAATCATTTGATAATGTCAAGTCTTTTTAACTCTTCAACCGTCACTTCCACTTCCTCAATTTCAAAATCACCTCCAGCCACATCAACATCAGAAATTGTATAACTAACAGGCCATGCCCGTTTGAATTCAAATCGAAACTGTTCTTCTGCTGCCTGATTATAAATTACTAAAGAACCATCGCGCCGTTGTTCTGCCCAATTTGCATCTTGCACTGCTTGAAGCCAGTTCCAAAAGGTCATTGACACAGTTAACCCCCGGCGCAAGGTCATATTAGTATAGGTTATATTACCAGGAATTTTGGTTCGGACAATCCGACCCCTAGATTTTCCCTCTTTTCCCCACTTTTGCGGCGTAACCTCACAGATTTCCATCACCTCTTGAGTTGCCTTAAAACCGCTACATTCCATAAAATAACCATCTACCGAGTCATTACTACCATCCAGTTTTAGTTCTAAGTAAAACTTGGCTCTTGTGAGGATTTCAGGAAACTCTGTCACGATCGTCCTACCATTAATTAAATCAGGTAAATCAAATCCTTAAAGTCCTACTTTTCCCGAACTATTTTTGTGAATTTAAGTTCTAGGGTATCTTCAGCAACTTGACCGGAGCTATCTGGGCCGAGGGTACCGCTAGCTTGTTTTATGGTACTGGGAAATAAATCGGTAAAATTAAACCGCATTTCATTACCATCCCCATCATAAATGGTCAGCGAGCCAGTTTTCCGATTTTTTCTTGCTTCTGTCTTTCCACCAGAATAAGCTTCCGAGTGACACTTGATATACCAATCTTCTAAAGCTTTTTGCACACCCTCATTTCCAGCTACATAAGTAAGGGTAACACCTGAATTGTACTTGACCCCGCCAATAACAGATTGAGTTTGGCTTACACCACCTTTTGTCACCCCAATTGGGGCATCACCCCCAGCAACTTCAATAGTGATTTCTGGGCCATTAACACTCTTAACCAATAAGTCTGTAATCCCGTCTATTTCAAAGTAAAACTTGGAATTTGTCAGAAATTCATCAGCCATTTTTCATCTCCTAATACAGATTTAAGCCAACAGTAGCACGCTCCTAATATTTACTTGCTGCGGTTAAATTTTTCACAAGTAATTGTAAAAGTTTCTTCCAAATATTTGTCTTCAGTTGCATTCAGGTCTGCACATTTGTATTTGGAAGGCCAAGCAGCTACAAATTCCCACATGGCTACTTCTTTACTATCTGAATCATAGGCCGTAATTTTGCCGCTTTTTATGTTACCTCTCCATTGCCCTCCACCACCATCAGAAGTAGGTAAGCATTTTTTAAACCATTCATACATTTTCATGCTAGCGCTGCTACCGGTTAGACTAGCAATACAAACACAATCAAAGGTGAATAATCCTTCAAATCCACCTGAGTTAATCTGGCGAATTGATTTTCCCCCTTTAGTAGTTCCGATCGCAGCTTCACCTCCAGCGACTTTTGGTTTATATTCGGGCAAGGTGACACTTTTGAAAACTAAATCAGTTAGACCATCAAATTCTAAATAAAAACTACTAGGGGCAATTGGTTTAACTAAATCAGCCATTTGTAAAACTCCCAAATCAACGCAAATATTCTCGATTTGTAGGGTGGGCAATGCCAACTAGAAGTACAAGTTTTAGCAAAAGATACTTACTTTTAGGCAATGCCAACCCTACTCTAACTACTGGTTAGGTGCCCATTGGCTAATGCGGAAAATGACAAATTCTGCTGGTCGGACTGGACAAACACCAACTTCCACATAAAGACGACCTAGCATCATTGTTTCGTGGGTGTTTAATTCTCCATCACATTTGACATAGAAAGATTCAGCCGGAGCACCACCAAATAAAGCACCTTCCCGCCAAAGTCGTTCCAAAAAATTACTGACCGTGCGGGTGACTCTTGCCCACAAGTCTTGGTCGTTTGGCTCAAAGACAACCCATTGAGTCCCAATTTCAATGGATTTCTCAATATAGCTAATCAGTCGGCGAACGCTGATATAGCGCCATTGAATATTATCAGGTTCAACTAGGGTGCGTGCGCCCCAAACCTTATAACCTCGGTTATAGTTAGCGAAGTTGCGGATACAGTTAATCCCCATTGGGTTGAGAAGTTCTTGTTCCCGCATATTGGTTTCATAAGCTAAACCAACTACACCACGCGGAGTTTCGTTCGCGGGGGCTTTAAACACACCCCGGCTTTGGTCAGTGCGAGACCAAATTCCCATCATGTGACCGCAGGGAGGAACAGCCAGAGGTCTGCCGCCATTACGAGGATTGGCAACTTTGATC
>JBAVZX010000818.1:0-2417 GCA_049589015.1 Phormidium sp.
AATTATGCAAAGTATTTGACACTAAAGAAAAAGCCAAGTAAGCAGGTAAAATAATAGCTCCTAAACCCGCCAACATCCCCAAAATAACTAATGGTTTGTTAGAAGGGCCATACTGAGTTCTGTAAGGGTCAATAGCCAGCCGTTCCGGTTTAATCAAATCCCGTAATGCCACCGGACGCTTAAATCTTACCCGACGGTCATCCAGTTTTTCTAATAAAATCCAACCCGCCTCTCCCTCTTCCTCGCACAAAAGCTGTAAAACCGCCGGATCGCGAAAAATATCCCGACTAGCCCGGACTATTTTAAACTCCCAACCTGTTAAACGTAACTCACGAGGTATTCCCTGCGGTACTCCTTGGGGAGAAATATGATTAGATTGCCCAAGCATTTCCATCTCGGTGTTTATCTTGGATTCATAACGGGTCAAAGTTTCTTCCTCCTCTTCCTCTTTTTCCACCACTGACTGATACCAGCACATCCATCCACCCAAGGCTGTTGCCTGGACACCAAGGCTACCGACAAATAAAGTTAAAAGCGTAATTTCTAACATCTCTTGATAGTCTATTCCACATCCTGCTGTTCTAGATCTTCCCGATCCGGAATTAATTATCTAAAATTAGTAGCCCCTAAATTAATTTACCCCGAATCCTTCTGCCTTCCTAATGGCAGATAACCTTCCATCAGGCAATCCGGGCCAATAGTTCGCCAACTAATCCTTTCGAGAGTTAACGCCTCTGTCATTTTTTGGAAACCTAAATCACCCACAGGCGAAGGTGCTGCATCCCCACCAATAATTTTGGGGGCAATAAACGCCATTACTTTTTGAATCGCACCCTCTGCGATCGCATTCGCCGCCAAAACTCCCCCACATTCCCACAACACCGATAAAAATCCCAAATCATATAAATAACTCATAACCCTCGCTGGAGTTAAACAATCTAATTCAACAACATTTACCCCCTTTCTCAAAAGTAACTTTTGCAGATCAGGATTCGCACCCACCTCAGTTAACACCAAAGTCGCCGCCTCCTCCGTCTCCCACAAATAAGCAGTTTCCGGCAACTTCAAACTCCGACTCATCACCACCCGCAAAGGATTTCGCGACTCCACTTGATGACTCGTTAAATGTGGATTATCATTACGCACCGTATTTCCACCCACAATCACCGCATCACAAGCCGCCCTTAACTGATGTACCACACCACGCGCAGCCAAATCTGTAATCCAAGAACTATGACCGCCAGATGTGGCAATTTTTCCATCCAAAGTCATCGCATATTTCAAAATCCCAAAGGGGCGTTTGTGTAAAACGCGATGCACGAAAGCCTCATTTAATTTCTGACAAGCCTCCTCTTCCACCCCAACTACTACTTCAATTCCAGCCGATCGCAACCTCTCAATTCCCCCCCCTGCCACTAACGGATTAGGATCAACCATCCCCACCACCACCTTAGCCACCCCCGCCGCAATCAGCGCCTCAACACAAGGCGGCGTTCTCCCGTAGTGATTACAAGGCTCCAAACTCACATAAATAGTCGCACCCCGCGCCAAATCCCTCGCTTCCCGCAAAGCAAATACCTCCGCGTGTGGCTGACCCGCCCCCGGATGATACCCCTGGCCAACAATCTCTCCATCTCGCACCACAACCGCCCCCACCATCGGATTAGGAGCAGTTCTTCCCAACGCTTTCCGGGCTAACTCCAGACATCGACGCATCATTGCCTGGTCAAAATCATTCATTTTCTCATTGGTTATTGGTCATTGGTTGTTGGTTATTGGTTCCAGGTCATTGGTTATTGGTAATTTAATTTCTACTTTTGATTAAAAATTTCAATCTAACAGCTAAAAATTCCCACTACCCACTACCCATTACTTACTACCAAACTAAGCATTATTTTCTATCCAATTCATCTTCTCCCACCAAACATTTAATGGATAATAAAGAATCGGTGCCCATAAACTGCTAAGAATCGCCGACGACAAAGCTATTTGTTGATGTTCTGTCCAAATGGATGCCAAAGTGCGATCGCCAGTCAGACTAAACTGAAGTGCCAGCACCGTTTCCGCCACCACAGTCATCAAAAATACAATTAATGCTACAGAAATAAAATCTTCTTGGACATACCTTTGTTTCTTCAAACTAGCCGTTAAAATGCCCACACAGATCAAACTCAACGTATGAGAAGGTGATGGTTCCGTCATCCCATCCTGAACTAAACCTAAAGCCAGTCCAGCTAGAGCACCCTGGAAAACACTCCGCTTCACACTCCAAGCCACCACCCAAATCAGCAACCAATTTGGACCAAGCCCTAACAACTCCATACCTGGTAGTCGAGTCGGCAAAATCAGCGCACAGACAATCACCGAAGCAACTGTCACTCCCCAATTCAGCATTTGACGACCATAGTAAGGCAAAC
>JBAVZX010000819.1:0-1818 GCA_049589015.1 Phormidium sp.
GTTGTATACAACGTCTCTACAATGTTTTTTGGAGATGTCTAATTCTTCATTCGGCTTTCTTATCTGCCGAATGTGGGTTTGAGTTTCGATGCCTGCAATTGAACATAGTTAATTAACAATGTCTGGACCCATCTGGCTCAAAATCTTTTGCACAATTTGTACCCCAGTCACGGCTTGCCAGCTAAACAACCCCAGCAGAATCAGGTTCAATGAAACGTGGACGCTGCGAACCCAGTCATGTTTTTGCATAAAGGGAACCAGCGCAGAAGATGTCGAAATCAGCCCGACCATTCCTAACCCGGCAAACAGATGGGGGCCAATCACGATTTTGCCATTATTGAGGTAGGTTACTGTGATGCCTCCAATCGCTCCTATTACCATCAACGCCAGGAGAATAGAACCCATTTGATGATGGCGGATAGCAAACCGACCTTTGACCAGTTCTTTCTTAAGATCACCATCAGATAGTCGTGCCCGCCGAACTTGTACTCCCAGATACATGACATAGAGTGCAACCACCAACAATATCCACATAGTAATAGGGTGGAAAAAGCTGAGATAGGGCTTGAGAGGTGCTAGATTATCTAAATTCATGATGATTATTTCCAAAATAGTTGTAAATCTTGAATGACGCTATTGCGCGATGATTATTTCTGATCCATGAGCGATCGCCATTCTTCAACAACATTAGGAGAGACATTCAGGATAATCTCTGATTGGTCGAGGGTGGGAAGGATTAGCCGCAATGGGATCGCCGATTCTAACTCCATCAAAATCGGCTGCAAATCGTACTCTCCGACATCAGGTTCCATCTGAGTTTGATCCTCCGTAAACATATCGTGGGATACATCTGCGGCAATCAAGGTTTTGCCCATCGAGTCGGTAAGGGTTAGTGGCTGCGAGTGATCCAGGTTTGCTGTTCCGGGAAATCCGACTAGACGCAAGTAGAGACTGTCTGCGCGATCGGGGAGAGTCCGCTGGAAGGCGATCGCTTGCCAACTACCACCCTCTTGATCCTTAAGGATTTGGCGAGACTGGTAAACCTCAGACTGGTAGACCGTCTCCCCTGGTGCTTCTTCTAACTGGCGAATAGCAGCTTGAGATGGGGCGATCGCCAGATTAATCGTGAGCGCCCAGACTAGCATTCCGAGTATGAACGTTGATCCGATAAAACGTAAAATAGTTTTCAATCTGGCTACTCCTTGAATGAATTTGTCACGGTGTTAATTGACGGCATTTTGAATTGCTTTCTACCGACTACGCTGGTTTTTAATGGTTGCTAAATCAAGCCTGGGCCTTTGTGTCGCCAATCATGTTCCGTGGTCAACTTACCGTCCTCATCCTCAGACAATTCCTGCATCTCATGGGTATGTTCTGCTGCTTCCTGTGCTGCTTGCTCTTGCATATCCCCTGGAACATTGACGTACATTTCGGGCTCGATCGCGTAGTTATTGAGCAACCCCTCTTGATCTACCGTGTAGCCCTCTGTTACTTGGCTCAACTCGCCATCAGCTTCCACATGAGAGGTATGCCCAATGTCCTTACCTTCCCGATGCTGACGGGCGACAGATTCAGCCGGAATGATATGCGCGTCATATTGCGCGATAGAATCTTGGGAATCATTTTGGGTACTCATTTCAATATTCCTTTGTGGTTTTTCTTGGATATTTTTGACAGGTGCTTTCTCTGCAACTTACAAATGCGCGATCGGTTTCTTATCGGAGTGTCGATGTCTTGACTAGAGTGGGCAAGACATCGACATCACAGCGATTGATGAATCACGCAAAATTGATATATCTAGACTTCAGTCGATTACTC
>JBAVZX010000820.1:0-3480 GCA_049589015.1 Phormidium sp.
CTGCTTAGGTGAGGAAACTCCTCTGGGTAAGCCGAGTCGTGGAAAGAGGAAGCCCAAGAAGTGATTCTTTGGAATCCCCGTGCGTTCACGCCGGGGAGGATGTCAACTCTAAACCAAATTTCATGAGCAAAAACATAGATTTTCCTTTCTCATCAAGCTTTATTATGATTTTTCACCCCACTAAGAGGTAGTATTTACCGAACATGACTTACCGTAAAACTAGGAGCTATCTTCCTCAGTAGGGGAAAAAACGTAATATTACTCACCTCCTCCAGCTGGTTTGCCCTTAATTTACAGTAGTTTCACGGTGATAACAGTTATTTATTATCTCTCTCTCAGGGCTAATTTTATTTAGCTTTGGGCCGGAAGATAGATGGCAACAAGGGTAGAAGTGGAACAAAATCAGTTAAATCAAATACATTTTTCTGCTATTAGAGATAGGGATTTCCCTACTTGGGCGATTAGCAGAGAAGTGATTAGAAAATATAAAATTCAGGTTAAATTCTCGCAAAAGCATGGTGCTTAACGCTAACCCTAGTTTTAGTGCAAGTGAGTCGCTTGTTAGCACTCCGAAGTCAAAAAAAGCAGACGCTTTTAACTGGAAATTTTCGATTTTAGGAGGTTGGTTATGCGGATTGCTCAGGTTGCCCCACTCTGGGAAAGAGTGCCACCACCAGCATACGGCGGGATTGAATTAGTAGTCAGTCTGTTGACTGATGAACTAGTTCGACGTGGACATGATGTAACGTTATTTGCATCAGGAGATTCTATTAGTTTGGCTAAGATTGAATCAGTACATCCTCGTGCGATGAGACTCGATCCTAGTGTGAAAGAATACAGTGTTTATGAAATGCTGCAACTCAGTCAAGTGTATCAACGGGCTGAGGAATTCGATATCATTCATTCGCATACGGGTCTGACAGCATTACCTTATGCCAAACTGGTGAAAACTCCCACTGTTCATACATTGCATGGAATTTTTACTCCAGATCACGAAAAAATCTTTATCCATGCTAAAGAACAACCTTATGTCAGCATTTCCCATACCCAAAAGGAACCTAGATTAGGGTTGAATTATGTAGCAACGGTTTACAACGGAATTGACATTGACAGTCATAAGTTTTATCCCCAACCTGATGAACCACCATATTTAGCTTTTTTGGGTCGGATGTCGCCAGAAAAAGGGCCACATCATGCGATCGCGATTGCTAAAGCTGTAGGTTTACCACTAATAATGGCGGGTAAAGTTGATGCGGTTGATGTGGAATATTTTGAAACCGAAATTAAACCCCACATTGACGGCGAACAAATTCAATACACAGGAGAAGCAAATCACATTCAAAAGAATCGATTAATGGGGAGGGCGCTTGCTACTTTATTTCCCATTACTTGGCGCGAACCGTTTGGCTTAGTGATGGTTGAATCTATGGCAGCTGGTACACCAGTAGTTGCGATGAATTTAGGTTCAACTTCCGAAGTTATTGCAGATGGAAAGACAGGTTTCTTGTGCAATGATGTGGCAGAATGTATTGAGGCTGTGAAAAAGATTGAAACAATCGATCGCCACGCTTGTCGGGAACACATTGCCAACAACTTCAGCGTCAAACAAATGACCAATGGTTACGAAGCAGTTTATCAACAAATTTTAGCTGGACGGTTTGAACAGAGCAACGGACATTTACATACACCAGTTTTAAGCAAGACAAATTAGCGACAGTAAATCTGTAATTGTGTCGAATTCCTTTTGCGAGGTTTTGTTCTGAATTAATAGCACCAAAATTTCAGCGCTTTTAGCTAAATCTAGTAATTTTGACATTCAAAACTTGCACTAATTTTTTTCAAATATAGTCATTCGTCAATAATGATTCTTTGAATTGAGTTCGCTGTTTTTCAATGAACTAAGAATCACTATTGATCAATGACTAACCACCAATGACTAAAGAGGTGAAGTCATGACTAAAGTTTCTTTACAGTCCTCTACCAAGAATTCTTCAGGTAACTCTTCGTTACCGCCAAAAACCCATTTTGCAGCTGCGAAAATAGATGTTCCTTCTCGACAAGCGATCGCCTTAATTTCCGATCATGGCGATCCCGCTGCGGAAATTGGCAAAGAAGAAGCAGGCGGTCAAAATGTTTATGTGCGTCAAGTGGGTGAAGCTTTAGCTAAATTAGGTTGGCAAGTGGATATGTTCACTCGCAAAGTACACCCGGAAGATGCAACTATTGTGCAACATTCGCCTCATTGTCGCACAATTCGTTTAGTTGCGGGGCCACAGGAGTTTGTGCCGCGCGATCGCTTACTGGAATATATGCCAGAATTTGTTGAGGCATTCCAAAAATTTCAAGTTAAAGAAGGCACAAATTATCCATTAGTTCATACTAATTATTGGCTTTCCGCTTGGATAGGTTTGCAATTACAAGAACGCAGTAACATTCAACTAATTCACACCTATCATTCCCTTGGTGCAGTTAAGTATCAGGCTACAGGAAAAAAACCTGCAATTGCCGAAACCAGATTAACAGTTGAAAAACAAATTTTAGAACAAGCAAACTGCATTGTTGCCACCAGTCCCCAAGAGGAAGAAACTCTCCGCGCCTTAGTATCTCAAGCAGGTAATATTGAAGTCATTCCTTGCGGTACTGACATTGAAAACTTCCGTATTACTATGCCGAAAGCAGATGCCAGGGCAAAACTAGGTTTCGATCCTCACGAACAAATTGTTTTATATGTGGGACGTTTCGATCGACGTAAGGGGATTGAAACTTTAGTGCGTGCTTGTGCTCAATTAAAAGACAAAATTGAAAACCAAGAATCAGAAGATTTACATCCCTACGCTAATCTAAAATTAGTGATTGTGGGTGGTAGTGAACCAGATCAATCAGACGGTTTAGAAAGAGAGAGAATTGCAGGTATTGTCCAAGAATTAGGATTAGCAAACAATACCATTTTTGCCGGAAGAATTGGTCATGATTTATTACCTTTGTATTACACTGCGGCTGATGTTTGTGTGATTCCCAGTCATTACGAACCTTTTGGTTTAGTGGCAATTGAAGCGATGGGTTGCGGTACGCCTGTGGTTGCTTCTGATGTAGGTGGTTTGCGGTTTACTGTGATGCCTGAAGAGACTGGGTTGTTAGTTCCGCCGCAAAATGTGGAGGCTTTTGCTGGTGCGATCGATCGCATCCTAGCCGACGAAATTTGGGCGCAAAAACTCCGCAAACAAGCATCATTAAGAGTCCAACAAAACTTTAGTTGGACAGGTGTGGCGATTCAACTTAGTAATCTCTATCGTCGTTTATTAGCACAATCTTTGACTCACCCATCTTTCTATCATGCACAGTTACCAATTAAACAATCTGTAACTGTTGCTGCTACTAGTCAAACTGTTGCTAAGAGTCTCGTTAAAGCATCTTAAAGCAGATGTAGAGATGTTGTATACAACGTCTAAAATTGTAGAGACGTTGTATACAACGTCTCTA
>JBAVZX010000821.1:0-1817 GCA_049589015.1 Phormidium sp.
AGAAATCTTTCGCTTAGTAGCCAGATTAAAACTAGTAGGTGTCACCACAATAATGACCACAGAACGCGAACAAGAATATGGCCCAGTAGCGCGTTTTGGGGTAGAAGAATTCGTTTCAGATAACGTAGTAATTGTTCGTAATGTCTTAGAAGGAGAACGTCGCCGCCGCACAATTGAAATCTTAAAATTGCGCGGTACCACTCACATGAAAGGCGAATATCCTTTCACAATTACCGGAGACGGTATTAATATCTTCCCATTAGGAGCAATGCGCTTAACTCAACGTTCATCTAATACTAGAGTATCTTCTGGCGTAAAAAGATTAGATGAAATGTGTGGCGGCGGTTTCTTCAAAGATTCAATTATCCTCGCAACCGGAGCTACAGGTACAGGTAAAACCCTTTTAGTTAGCAAATTTTTACAAGACGCTTGTGTGCGTGGCGAAAGAGCAATTCTTTTCGCTTACGAAGAATCTCGCGCCCAACTTTCCCGCAACGCCTATTCTTGGGGTATAGACTTTGAAGATTTAGAACAAAAAGGTTTATTAAAAATTATTTGTGCTTACCCAGAATCAGCCGGATTAGAAGACCATTTACAGATAATAAAATTAGAAATAGCTCAATTTAAACCTTCCAGAATTGCCATTGATTCCTTATCAGCTTTGGCAAGAGGTGTTAGCAATAACGCCTTTCGTCAGTTCGTAATTGGTGTCACCGGATTTGCTAAACAAGAAGAAATTACAGGCTTTTTTACAAACACAACCGATCAATTTATGGGATCGCATTCCATTACAGATTCCCATATTTCCACAATTACAGACACCATTTTAATGCTGCAATATGTAGAAATTCGCGGCGAAATGTCCCGTGCTATTAACGTCTTTAAAATGCGTGGTTCCTGGCATGATAAAGGCATTAGAGAATATACTATCAGTGAGAAAGGGCCAGAAATTAAAGATACTTTTCGCAACTTTGAAAGAATTATTAGTGGTTCACCTTCTCGGATTAGTGTTGATGAAAAAAGTGAACTTTCTCGGATTCTTAAAGGAGTGCAAGGTAAAACACCTGATCTAAATGAATAATATCGATTACCTAAATGTTAGCTACCGATGCTTGGGATGGGCGAGTTTTGACTTCAATTTTATTCCTGGGTATTCTAACCATTTGACTAAACCCGCCCCTACTTATTTGGCTCAATTATTTACGTACACGATATAATATCACTGTCGGAAAGCAGTTTTCCCTAGATATTATGATTAAAGAAATTGGGATAGAAAATTATAAATCAATTCAAGAGTTGAAAATTGAATTGGGAAGAGTCACAGTTTTAATAGGTGAAAATGGCTGTGGTAAAACTAATATTTTAGAGGCTATAGCTTTAAGTTCAGCCGCCGCAGCTGATAAGCTGGAAAATGAGTTTTTAGCTTCTAGGGGGATTAGAGTTACTGAATCGCAATTTATGCGATCGGCTTTTAATACCGATAACTTAACCAAAGAAATTAAAATAACTTTGCAGTTTCACCCAGATAAAACTCTCACATTTAATTTACAGCATGATGGTAAACCCTACTCTAATTGGTTTTGGGTTAATTCAGAGTTGAGAGATATTAAAACAATAGCTGATTTAATTTATAACGACCCCATAAATTTTTCAAATCAATCGAAAGCAGAGGTTTATCAAAGTGTAGCATCATTGATTTCAGAAAGAAATAATGAATATAATTACCTTTTAAAAAGCTTTTTAATCTTTTCTCCAGAAAACTCAAGCTTACGCATTTTTAACGAAGAAGGTCAAATACAACCTTTAGGTATCAAAGG
>JBAVZX010000822.1:0-1826 GCA_049589015.1 Phormidium sp.
TGTGAGAACCTGCGATCGCTATTTTCCCATCTATCACCGCAAATTTATGATGCAATAAATCACCTTTTCTTAACAAAGGTGTTCCGACATTGTTAATCGGATTTTGCCAAGGTCGATTGTTGATTTCGTATTTACAATCATTGACCAAGGCTACTCCCATCATATCCAAAGCTTCACTATAATAACGATAGGCGAAATCTGGCTCAATTAAAGCTTTGATTTTAACTCCTCGTTGATGATTTGTTTCTAAGGTATCAGCTATTTGCTGTTCAGAGAAGACAAAAAGGGCTAGATCGATCGATTCAGTAGCAGCAACTAAAGTTTTACCAATTAAACCATTGCTGCTTTGTTCCCAAGGTATTTTTTTAGATGTGGGTGAAAATTGCACGGAAATATTCACCGTTCCTAAATCTACTGTTTGTACAGGTCGGAATGGTTTTTTCACTCCAAACTTACTATCTGGTTTTCCCCCTACTCCATCTCCCCACATCAAATTAAATTCTTCGGTGAAAACCGTTGCTAATTCAGGACTATTGATTTTCAGTAAACTATTATCATTTCCCAAACTATCAAGATTTTGCAAATCTCCGTGAATATCGGAAGTTGTAAAATTAGCTGAAGTAATAATGAGTTTCTGACGATCGACAATTACAAATTTGTGGTGCATTAAACCGCTACCAGCAGAACCATCAGCAGTATCATCAATTATCGGAATTCTGGCATTTTGTAAGATTACTAAAGCATCTCTTTGATTAATTTCTGCAATCTCTAATTTTTCATCTTCGTTTTGGTCTACAAGTTTGCGGTATTCTTTGTAGCGTTCTTGTTCTCTTGGAGGCAGTTTTGCTATTTCATCTACAGTAAACTTACTCCAAGGACGACTGTAGTTATTTTCTAATATTACTCTAACCTTAACTC
Source organism: Phormidium sp. (assembly GCA_049589015.1). Lineage (GTDB taxonomy): Bacteria > Cyanobacteriota > Cyanobacteriia > Cyanobacteriales > Aerosakkonemataceae > Floridanema. The sequence continues at coordinate 919 of JBAVZX010000822.1, forward strand.
CGGCTTTTTGGCGTTGAACTAATGCCTGAGCAATGTTAGGTAAACGTAATTCTTGGACTGCGATATCTACTGTAGACTGAGCAGTGTTAATCGTATCAACTAATACTTTTTCTAAGTTATCGCCGGAACGTTTTTGGGGACGGTAAGGTTCGATGTATTCCGATAACTGTGCATGGTTGAAATATACCTGCACAAAGGGATCTTGTGGTAAAGGAGTAAGATTTTGAGTTTGGGGAACTGCTTTTTGGCAAGCGGAGAAGAAGAATGCCAAAACAATTGCTGGACAAACTTTTGGGAGTTTGCAGGTAGGTAAATGCAACATCGCTCACCCGGAAAAATATTTTCGGTAAATTCAATTACTACCTAATTAAGCAAAATAATATCAGATAAATCAATGGAGATTAGTTAAGTTAAGGTTTTTTAAGGAATTTTAGGATGTAACTTTATATCAGGCTGATTTTTTGCTGGGATTAATAAAACTTTATAAGGTGGGTACTCTTTTGGGTGCCAAATTGGAGGTAGACCGTTGTTTTATGGCAAGACGAAAAAAGCTGTTTTCCTGTGGTCATAAGGGTTATGGGCAAATTTGCCATCTTTGCGCTCAACAACAGGCCATTTGGGAACAGAAGCGGCAGGAAAAACAAGATTGGGAGTCTACTTTTACTCAAGACCCCATTAATTTAAGGGATTTGCCTCATCATGTGGTGATTAAGGCGCGATCGGTAATTGCAGCGTTACAAGAAAATAAGGATTATCGAGAGTTTGGGGGAAAGCGTTTGCGCTACGATCGCTTTATCATCAGTATTCCCATTACCCGCAATTATCGAATGCTTTGCCGAGACTGCGGTACGATGTTAATTCCCCAAGAAGTTCTGTCTCATGAGGATTACAACGTCAAGAAACCAGGT
>JBAVZX010000823.1:0-4982 GCA_049589015.1 Phormidium sp.
GTTGTATACAACGTCTCTACAAGCTTACTTTATCAGAGTTCACTCACCTATTGAAGCCGCAGGGCGGCAGATGGCAGGGTAGAAGATTAAAACAATTTTCTTCTGTTTCAAAATCAACTAATTTAAGTAGTAACACTGATGCGAAAATAAATAAAAAATCAAATAATAAGAAAGTGCAAATTTTAATAAATAACATTCTTTGACTGTTGTCTGCTAGTAGAGCCGCCAAACCGTAAGGAGAGGTTATCTATCAATATCTGCCAAAAATTATCACTAATATCAAATAGCCAAATATGAAAACTTTAACTTCAGATTTTGAGGAGTTAATCACAGAAATTGCTGCAATTAATCAAGCTTGGAAAGTATCAAAGGAACTTTCTCCTAATTTGGGTAATTCCCTAAAAGACTTAAAAAATCGCTTACAAGTGCGCCTACTCCGCAATGCACCAGAGCGAGTTTATTTGGAATTAGACACAGCAACCGAAAGCGAAGAACCACTTTACAGTTTGCGACTTCGGCAACCTATAGGCAACCGCTGGAATGCCGAACATTTGCCTGTGCGAGTAGCTCAAGAAATGCTGTCTGATGAAGAGTTAAAGCAGTTGATAAAAGCGTAACCAAACTGAGGAAAATATCAATGATTAGTAACTTTTTAGGAGTAATTTGGCAAAACAGTATCTTTCATTGGGTAACTTTGCTGCTGTTGGTGTTTGCCTGTTTAATTGAGTTTTATTCTACTGTAATGTACATTGGAAAATTAAAAAGTAGTATTACAGGGGAAGCGATCGCATATTTAAAAGAAGCAAAAAACAAAGATATTGGCAGAGAAACAGTCAATTTAGATGTTAATAATATTCCTAAAGATAGCCGGATAAAAATATTTAACTGGTTGAACAAACATCTAGTTGGAAGAGAACTAAACGATATTTTTCAAGCACAAATACAGTTCGGGTGCTTTGTACTTTTACAGTATCCGGCAATTCTAGAAAAGCCAGTTCCTCGCAGTTCTTTGCGCTTTGTTCAAAGTTTACTAATTGCGATCGGAGTTTTGGGAACTTTTTATGGCATTCAAGTAGGACTAATCGGCATTTCTTTAAGCGATATCGGGCAAAATAGTGGTCATTTGCTAAAATCAAGCGTCCAACTACTTGAAGGAATGAAAACAGCTTTTTCTACCTCACTAATGGGATTGGGATCTTCTAGCATTTTCACATTAGTTTTAGCTTGTTTAGAGTGGATACGTAAAAAGTATCGAGATAGCCTGAAAAGAGAATTAGATAAAATTACCATATTAGAAACACCAATGCGACTGCTTGAAAGAATGAATCCTGAAGCCAATTTGAAAGCTTCTCAAGCACTTGCCAATGCTGCGGAAATAATGGGAACGAAATTTGCGGAACTGATAGAAATTCAGCGCCAACTTAGCCCAAAAGCGATCGGACAAGAAGTAGGAAACGTAATCAAACCTGTGTTGCAAGAAATTCAAGTCGAACTAACAGCATTACGAGAAATTAAAGCAGATCAAGGTCAAGAAATATTGAAAAACTTAATCGAAGAACAGAGGGAACAGTTAATTAAACCAATTATTACCGAACTAAGTAATAGCGCCAATCTCACCAAACAAGCTTCCGAAGCTGTAATGGATCTAAAAAATGAATTAGGCGGCATTTCTCGGAGTTTATCAGAATCTATCATTACAATTGAGCGATTTCAATCCGAAACTTTGGGGAAACTGCAACAATTTGCTACCAACTTAGAAGCAATTTTAAGGGACTTCCGAAATGACACTAAAAACGTCATGCAACAAGTAGCAACCGAAATTAAAAGTGTTGTTGATGAAAGCGTTTTAGCGATGCAAAATCAGCGAACTGCTTTTGAAGCTAGCGCCGAAAAAGCAGCTGCTACTTTCGCAGGAATTCGGGAAGAATTAGAAAAAGCTCTCAACACTCAGGCGGAAATCCAACAGCAGTCGATGCAACAATTTCAAAACTACATTCATGAAATTTTTGCCGAACAAAATAACAACCTTAAACAATTAGGTGAACAAAGTTCTCAAGCAATGAGCGTGCAACGTGATGCGCTGACTAAAATTGCCAAACAAACTGTTAGTACATTTATCGGTATTCGTGAAGAACTAGAACAATCTCTGCAAACTCAAGCCCAAATAGAACGAGAGTTAATCCAAGAATTTCAAAACCGTTCCTTGGAAATTTTCGATCGCCAAGCTAACAATTTAAGTCAAGTGGGAAATGCAGCTTCTCAGCAGATGAATCAAGCGAGAGAAAACCTAAATGCGACTCTCACCAATATCGATTCTGTGTTGCAAAATACCCGCTTAACGGTGCAGGGAGAGTTAGAGAATTTCCGTCTCAACTATCAAGCTGCTTTGCAAGAATTCTTCAGCCAGCAAAACCAATTGTTAGAAGGAACATTAGGCGAACAACGTCGAGGATTAGCAAATGTAGTCGAAAACTTTAAGGGAGTTTTTGAGGAAGAATATCATCGACGCACAGCTTTTTTCCAAGAAATTCAGGAAACTACTAAAGTTGTCAGCAATTTAGCTAACACCATTGGATTGACTTCAAGTGAGAGACTAGCGCAACTTCAAGAGTTAGCTGAAACTATGGGCGGTGAAGCGTCTCGTGTAGATAAAGCTTATCAGAATTTAAGCAAAGAATTTAACCAAGCTTTAGGAAGTTGGAATCAAGAAATAGTTGATTATTTCCAGCAAAAATCTGAATTTGAAAGTAATTTTTTCACCAAAGCAGATGCAGCAACGGAAAAAGTTTGCCAGCAATTATTACAAGCTGCTAACTATTTAGTAGCTGCTGAAAACACTCGCAAAATTAACAATGGCGAACATTAACTATGTTTAATTTGACTGACTTACAACAACAAGATCTAGAGGAAGAAGAATCGAGCGTTTTGCTATCAATTGGCGATTTAATGTCAGGGCTACTGATGATTTTTGCCCTGCTATTCGTGACAGTTCTTGTTCAACTAAAAGATCGAGAAGAACCGCGTCGGGTTGTAATTGGTACTGTAGTTGAAGAGATGAAAGGTAATAACATTAATGTAGAAGTTAACCCAGAAACGGGTGATATCAGCATTCAAGATAAGATTCTTTTCGATGAGAATAGTGCGGAATTAAAGCCCGCAGGTAAGATATTTCTGCAACAATTTATTCCGGTTTACAGTCGCGTCATTTTTTCTAAAAAAGACTTTGAAAAAGAGATTGCGAGAGTGGTTATTGAAGGGCATACTAGCTCGAAAGGAGATTATAATAGCAATTTGCAATTGAGCTTATTACGATCGCTCTCCGTAGCTAAATTCATCTTCTCCAATGAACTAGATTTTTCCACAAAATCGGAATTGAGAACCAAAATTATGGCAGCAGGGCGAGGGGAAATGGAAGCAAAGCAAGAATTGGATGATCCGAGCGATCGCAAAGTAATCTTCCGCTTCCAATTTCGCGGCGAAAACTTCTCAGAATGGTATCAAAAAAACCAGTCTTTACCAGAACAAAAACCATGAAATTTCAGTTAAAAGTTCTGCATTTACCACCATTGTCTGAACCAAACCCAACGAATTTAGATAAACTTGTAAGTCAGTTAAATGAGTCGAGTAGTTATTCTGAATTGCATGAATTAGGGGGATTTTTGGCGATCGCACCCCGCACTATTGGCGAAATTATCAGCGACATTCAAAACAATCAAACTGATAGGATAAGCTTGTTAGAATGGGCTTACTGCCTTTATAATAAAGCTGAATGGGATGAACAAAATCCACAGCAAAGTCAAGAAACTTCTCAGAAAATTTGGCAAGAAGCAACCCACAATTCTTGGCTAAAACAGATATTATTTTGGCTACTGGCGCTTAATTATGACGATCGCAACTCTGAAAAACTTGCTCCATCTTTAGCAGATTGCTTTCCTAAATTTAAGTCTCGATTTGTGATTAGCTATCCCCTAGCCGTACAAATCCTAACTATACTCAGTAATCAATCTTTTGACAAACTAGCTCAACTTTGTTGGCAACATTTGCTCACACCAAAACAATTATTAAATCGCGCTCAATTACCCCCTAACATTAGTATAATTAACACAGCTTTAGACGACATGGTTAAACTCTTTTCGATTGAAACTCCTCATATTCAGCAACAAAATTTGCTCATAAAATGCTTTGAAGAAATGTCAATTGAACAGCAGGTAAAAGCAATAAAAAATCTGTTAATGAATGTTTCAATTGAAGTCGGTAGCACACTCTCCACATTAGTCGAATGGCTGCGACAAAATTATGGCCCCCGTGCTGCTAATTCCCTCTGGAATCAACTTTCGGAACAAGCAAAATTAGCTCTCCGCCAATGGATTAAAGCCGCTAGTTACCGCGACTTTGAAATATTAGTAGATGTGCTATTGCAACACTTAAATTCTGAAGATTACCAGTACAATCAACTGAAACGACGCAGAGATTTTTGGTCGAATTATAGCGATCGTTTCGAGCGAATTCGCATCCTATTGCCTCAAGAATCAGCTAACATAATAGGTTCCCATTTACAGCGCGATGTGGATATTTTACTTGCTGACGGTAGCGATGCCACCGAAGTTTGTATTTTTGATTTTGGTGATTGGTTTGTCGTCGAATTTTTTCGAGGTATTGGCAGCGAAATTCGCCTGTTCGATCGCCATCAGCACCCCCAAATTGAACAAATACTTTTTGCATCTCCCACCCTATCAATCAAGCAAATTCGCAGATTAGGCGGCAACATTCACGATCACGTTTATCTTTGGCTAACCCTTTGCGAAAAATGGCTAAGAGATTTCGGTATTCGCCCTAACTCTAAAACTAAAATATTCAAAGGTTTATCCGGCAACTGCGCTAAATATGATGAAAATAATGGACTTCCTACACCTTCAAAAGAAGATTTACAAAACCGAGAAGATCGTTTAATAAAATGGCGGTGGCAAATAAATAAACTGGAA
>JBAVZX010000824.1:0-5773 GCA_049589015.1 Phormidium sp.
GTGCCAAAGATATAGGAATTAGCGCGAAAAATAATGATGCAGTCCCGATCAAAATGCTGGCTTTAGACAAGGGTTGCTGTAGTGATTGTAGTGATTCTAGTTTGATTGTCATACTTTTGGCTGTAGGCAATAATTTAGCTGATTCATAATTTTTTAGGTGCAAACCTATTTACTAATATTCTGGTTGTCCTTGCAGCGGAATTTCTCCTAAATTGGGCGGATGGAATTAGACCCTAAAGGTTTATTATCTCTAGAAAACTTGAAAATCTCCCAGAAGTTCCAGATTTTTTAGTAATTCCTTCCTATCCCCTTCTTCCAGTTGCAACGGTTTCCCGCTTTCTTCAGGAAACTAATCTAAACTTGGCTGCTCCTTATCGATCGCACTTACTATTTACTCTAGACCAATATCGCCACTGACCTATAAAGAAACCTGGTTTCTTGAAGAAACCTGGTTTCTTTCGTATATAAGCTTTTTTTCTTTTCTAGATACTTATGTTTAAGGACTAATTATTAATGACATTGTTAAATTATCAATGTTTCTCATTGTTTTCGTTCCCAGGTTCCACCTGGGAATGCCCATTTTGAGGCTCTGCCTCATTTGTTTCTGGAGATAAATGAGGCAGAGCCTCTTGTTTAAGGTTCCCAGGTTCCACCTGGGAACGAGGGTTACGAGGGTTGACAGTAAGAGAGAGAGTCATAAAAAGAGGGATACGGCACAATTAATATTATTACCCTATCCAAAATATCTCTGATGCCGTGTCCCTACATATTTATAAATCTCATAAGCAGTGATTAAAGAGGTAATTTAGGAGGAGGAAAAACTGTTCGATCGCATATACTTTGAAAACTTAGATTGTTTTACTTAAAAATAAATTGAACACCGACAACCTTTGTAAATACCTCGCCGAACAATACCCCACCGAATTTGTCCGCTGGCTACTTCCATCAGAAACGTCTAATATTCAAGTACTAAAAACTGAACTCAACCTCGAACCAATTCGCGCCGATTCCATCACCTTACTACAAACCCCAAATCTAATTCTGCACCTGGAATTTCAAACCTTACCAGCATCAGATCCTCCACTCCCACTACGGATGCTTGACTACTGGCTCAGACTCCATCGAAAATATCGCTGTAACGTCGAACAAGTAGTGATTTTCCTCAAGCCCACAACTTCGGAAATCGCCTTTACCAACGAGTTCACTTCCCCGAACACCCAGCATCGCTATCGAGTCATCCGAATGTGGGAACAAGATCCCGCGCCACTGTTAGTCAACTCTGGGCTTTTACCACTGGCAACATTAGCACAAACTGACTCACCCCAGGCGTTACTCGCTCAAGTAGCCCAAGAGGTCGCTAATATTGAAGAAACCGAACAACGACGGAATGTAGTCGCTTGTACAGAAATTCTCGCTGGTCTGCGATTTGACAAAAATTTGATTACTCAACTATTTAGAGAGGAAATTATGCGTGAATCTGTGATCTATCAAGATATCCTAGAACAAGGACAACGACGAGGAGAAGTAGCGGTGATTTTGCGACAGCTTATCCGTCGAATTGGCCCACTCAGTCCTGAAATTCAAGCCCAAATTCAGACTTTATCGATTCCACAATTAGAAGATTTGGGAGAAGCATTATTAGATTTTTCTCAACCAACTGATTTAACTGCTTGGTTAGAATCGCATCAAGCATAAAAACACAAGTCCGCGTAGGCGGACTTTGTTTGTGTAGCAGCGACTTCAGTCGCTCAATGGGTTTTGTTTTAAGCTAGCACCAGGAAACAATTGCCCTATAATCTTCCCTAGTCTACGATTAAGGGTGATTGGCGCTATCTTTCCGGCTACCGATGGAATACTGGGAATTTCTCATTCAAAAAGAAAACGATCGCTCTTGGCAATCCCTGAAATCACCGGAAGTTGAACTTCCTCAAGGCAGGTATCGTCTAGTAGTGCGATCCAACCGTGCAGACTCCGATATAGACATTCGGATCATTCACCATTCAATCCACGAAAACCCACCTAAACGGAGGTTACAAAAGCGATCGCGTCGCATCAACTCCGAAGGGTTAATGGTGCTGATTCCTTTCACCGATCTCGCTCCGGGAATTTGGGAATTTCGCTGTTTGCCAGATTTGTTTGAAGATTTAATGGGAGAAGCTTGGCAAAAAACCCTAAAATTAAATATTTTGCCCCCAGATCCTCACCCAGGATCAGCAAAACCGGGTACTGCGGAAGTAGAAGAACAGGGGAGAATTGGCGATTTAACTATTTCTTATCAATCTAAAGCCCCAGTTTCTACTATCAAATCAACAACTCCTGACTCTTATCCCTTGCGCTTAACCCTCAAGCAAGAAACATACATGGCGCGGGCCGGACAATCTATAACTTTAGCAGGATATCTGGAACTGCCAAATCCAGTTGAAAATCAAGAAACTGAGGCGAAAGTTGCATTGACAGGAGAAATACGAATTCGTCTGCGCGATCCGCAAACTGGAGAAGTTTTAGCGGAACGTCAGCAACAATTGACAACAGAGGAAATACCTTTTACTTTTGCTTGTAATATTCACATTCCTGCCCAGAGTAAAAGTCATTTACTGCTAGGTGAAGTTACTATTTATGACCTGCCAGAAATCCCAACTGATTCTCCGTTAGTTCTGGCAACTAGATCTTTTAGTATTACCGCAAATTTAGATGACTTACTTAGTGCGATCGCAGATAATTTTCATGAAACAGATGTCTTGGAAATCTCCTCAAACCAATCTAAATCAGCAGCTTTAGACTTGGCAGCATATAACCAAGCAACTACACCCAAAAACCTTAACTTCCCAGCTTTTCAACCCGGTGGCAAACAAATTTTACCACCACAACTCTATCAACCAGACTTAGCGAAAAACCCCGTTAAAAAAATAGAATTGCCAAGCTTTGGTAATTTTGCTCATCCAGAACCACCGCAAGAATTAGTAACTGAAACAACTCCCGAAACAACAGAAACAGAAATAGAATCAACAGAAGCAACCTCTTTAACGGCAGAAAATATTACTTCCGAAACCGACACAGAAGCAGCAGAAATGTCGGATCAAATCACTGCTGAAGAAGATACAACAACAATCGAAACAGATCCATCTAATGTTGGTACAGCTTTTCAATCATTAAAATTAGAAGAGCGTTTTTGGTCGCGTCTAAATGCGATCGCCGCCGATGGAGAATTATCCACCGAATTAAATAACGATCCGGTTTTTGAAGAGATAGAAGAAGCAGCAGAAACCACAACTCCGGCAGCAATTTATACTGGCCCAGATGCCGAATTAACTGCAATGGAGTTTGTCGTAGAAGAAGAACAACCAGCACTCCTACCAGAAAAACCGGAAAATAGTCTGAGTTCGCTAGGGGAAAGTTCTACTAATCAAACAGAAGTCGAAGCTTTACCAACACCAGAATTAGATGTACCAGAAGGAGAATTAACCGCTGGACAACAAATCCGGGTGCGCGTCAAAGTACCAATGCGACAACCCCGACTCGGTGTAAAGTTTTGGGTTGTAGATCTGCAAACGCGATCGCTAGTAGAAGGCCCACGTTGGTTAGGTGATTTTTATCTCGACGCTTGGGGAAATTTAGAAACCTCTTTCCCAATGAAAGTTCCCTTCGGTTGCTTGGAAATTCGCTTTGAAGCAATTTCTTCCGATATTTCCACCAAACAGGAAAGTCGCAAAGCTCAAATTAATCGCAGCGTCGTTCCCCCAGACTTACCCCAGTTCTCTGAAGATGAGTTGAATACTTTGTAACAAAAGGTAGGAGAACAGAACACCAGACGCATCTAAATTAGTTATTTACCAGTCCCCATCCCCTAAAAAATTAAAAAACCGCTTACCTATTCAGGAAAAGCGGTTTTTTTCCGAAAATCTAAATAGAGAAAGTTCTTACAAAGAAGAACCTAAACCAGCGTATGCACCATAAAAGAAAATGCCTAAAACGCCAATTACCCCTAAACCTGCCACAGTTGCAACAATCCACAAAGGAATTCTTCCACTTCCAGACATAGCATTACCTCCTCTTAAAACAACAACAACTTTCTCATTTTTGCCACAGAATACCAGTGAAAACCAGTTAGTTAAAGAAATAACTGGAGAACAACAAACCGAGAACGAAAACCAAGAGTAAACCTAAATAAAGAGAAGTCCGGTTTAACTCAACAGGTTGATTATTAGGATTCGGAATACGAGAAGGCATTAGTCTCTCCTAGCGTTGAATGAACTGCATAGCGGCGATCGCACCAAGGAAGAAAACTGTAGGAACAGCCAGTGTATGTACAGCCAGCCATCTCACAGTAAAAATTGGATAAGAAACGGGTTGATTCGATGGAGTATTCATATTTCAAAACCAATGACGGAAAACTACTTACCAGAAAACTCTTGAATTTGGTCTTTTGCTTGATATCGATCGTTAATGATCGGCAATTCTTGGCGAGTTTGAGTATAGTACTCATCAGGACGAGGAGTGCCAAAAGCATCATAAGCTAACCCAGTGCTGATGAACAACCAACCAGCGATGAATAACATCGGGATAGTAATGCTGTGAATTACCCAATAACGAATGCTAGTCACAATGTCCGTAAACGGACGCTCTCCAGTAGTACCTGCCATTCTTCATCCTCCAACAACAAGATCAAAGCTTAAACAAATGATACGAAATATTAAACACTTCTACAAGAAACTTACCTCAAATTGAGCCAACTTAGTTGACTCGGTTTAGAGTTCTCTTCCTGCTTCATCCAAGGATGTTGGCATCTTCTTGTCCACAGGAGTAAATTCAGGTCAAGCCGACCTTACTAGAAAACAAAAAAACTTGATTTTTGGGGTGAGTTAGCTTGATGGATTTGGGTTTCAAACTGAACTCTTGCGAGCGTGAGCGCCTTGATTTTCGGCGTTATCGCGTTAATTTTACCATCAAGAAACACTCAAGGTAAGTATTCTTTTGCCCATCATTGAGCAGAACGTTATCCACATAAGCCTTAAATGAGCAAGAATTAAGAATGTTTCAAACTGCACCGACAATATTCGGGTTGTATTTCAGCACTGTGCCATTCTGACCGATAATAAATCCCTGCTCTGGACTGAGAAACACGATTCGGTAAAGATTAGAAGGCACATCTTCTACCTGACGGTCTTTTTGCCAGGTTTTCCCACCGTCTAAGCTGCGAAGTAAATTCCCGCTACCGCCAGCTACCCAAAGTTCTTCAGAAGTACGATAAGCTACATCGAGCAAACCCCAGCTAGTGGAAAATTCTGGATACTCAGGATCTAACCATACTTCTGGATCTTGGGGGTCACTAAATTGCAGTTGACCACCACGAGCTAACATCCACAATCTACCATCCCTGGTGAAACCGATGTTTTGCACCCGACGGGAACTATTGCGGTTATGCTGTGTCCAGGCATTTTGTCCCGGTTCCCAAGTCGAGTAAAAATTCCCTCGCGAGGAAACCGCTACATACTTACCATCAGCAGAACGCGAGATATTTCGCACTACACCGACAGCTTCTTGAACCATTGCTTTCCAGGTTTTACCGCCATCACTTGTCCGGTAAATTGCGCCGACATCAGTAGTCATTTCTGCTGAATCTGAGCCAAGGGCAATTACGGTGTTAGGATTACCCGGTAGCTTTTCGCTCAAAGTAATCTGTGACCAAGACTGTCCTTCATCAGTGGTATGTAGTAAAAGCGAAGGTTGTCCAGCAATCCATCCTTCTTTGCCAGAAAAACTGACTGAACTGAAA
>JBAVZX010000825.1:0-2332 GCA_049589015.1 Phormidium sp.
GTAGCTAAAAATTTTGTACCGCAAAAGCAGACAGAATCACAGAAATTGCTGAAATTAGCTACCAAAAATATTGGGCAGCTTAATTCAATTGTGTACAACTATGCTGCTAGCAAAATTGGTCAGAAAGTAGGCGACGGTGAATGTGCAACTCTCGCAGTGGAAGCTTTGAAATCAGCAGGTGCAAAAAACTTTTGGCAACTCGGTCCCACTGGCAACGATGGTGACTATGTTTGGGGTACCCGTGTTGCTACAATCACACCAAGTAATAAATCTACTGCGAATATTAGAGCAGGGGATATTATTCAATTCAGGAATGTATCTACTTATAAGAAAACCACATTTCCCAATGGCTCATCGAGTTGGTACACTTCAAGCTATAACCACCACACTGCCATTGTTAAGGGAGTGTCTGGAAGTGAAATATATCTGTTACATCAAAATGTAGGTGAAAATGGCAAAACGCCGGAAGCGAAAAAAATCGTTCAGACGGGTACGATTAACCTAAACGATATCACTAGTGGAACTATGTGGGTTTATCGGCCTCAACGTTAAATTTTGGTTTCGGATTTATCAACACTAGGAATAGGAGTTGTGACAATTATGCAAACAATTAAATCAGAAAATACCATCGTCCAAGAACTAACTCTCGATGCACCCGTCTCTGTTGTTACACTCCTAGAAGACAGAGCCCAAGTACGAAGAATTGGCAAAACCCAACTAAATCAAGGACTTTGGCGCATCAAAATCTTACAAGTTGCACCAGTTCTTTCTGATAAATCCCTACGTGCAGAATTTTTGCAAAACTATCCTGAAGCACGCATTGACGATGTGCGCGTGCGCCGCCAAATGTTAGTTAAACAAGAAGATAAACCAGAGGAAATTAAAGCTTTAGAAAGCGAAATACGTTCTCTGACCACAAGCTTGAATAATATCACTGAAGACCGTCAGCACTTAGAATCATGCTTTGAGAAAATCAATAGCATTTTAACCAAAGGTTTAGAAGAATTACCCATAGATGCTGTCTGGGGACAAATCGATCCTAAAACTTGGCGAGAACAAATATCTAGTCTATTTAAACAGTTGCGAGATTTGCGTGCCGAAACCTGGAATAAGTACCACACTCAGGAAGATTTACAGGAAAAAATTAATCATTTAATGACAAAAGCAGAGGCTTTATCTCGCCCAGATATGATTTATACTGCCTGGATTGAGGCAGATTTAATGATTCCCCAAACAGGCGAATATGAAATTGCCTTTGATTACGTAGTTCCTAATGCGATTTGGCGACCTTGGCATCAAGCACGATTGTTGTTGGAAGAGAGGACTGAAGACCCGACTACAAAACGCACTAAGCTATCTTTTCGCATGGATGGCTGTGTTTGGCAATGCACAGGCGAAGATTGGCAGAACGTGGATTTGGTATTTTCCACCGCCCGTGCTTCTCTAGGAACTGAGCCGCCTCTATTGACAGATGAGGAATTGAATGTTAAAGAAAAATCTAAACAAATCAACATTCAGCTTCGTCAGCAAAAGATTCAGACCACTGGACTAGGAACAGGCGTAACTGCTTCTGGTGCAGAAGCCCCAACGACAGTTATTTTACCGGGTGTTGATGATGGGGGAGAAGTCCGTAATCTCCGCCCGACGAGAAAAGCTACCATTCCCTCAGATGGTCGTCCCTATCGCGTTCCAATTTTTTCCTTTGAGACAGAAGCGGATATTGAGTATGTTTTGATGCCAGAAGTGTCTTGTCAGGTAGTTCTGAAAAGCGAACAGACAAATACAGCTAAGTTGCCGATTTTAGCAGGGCCAGTGGATTTAGTGCGAACCTCCGGGTTTGTCGGTCGAACATCGGTGCTATTTATTGCTCCCGGAGAGAGATTTGCTTTAGGATGGGGGCCAGATGGGGCGATGCGAGTACAGCGATCGACAACCCAGAAACAAGAACAGGATCATCTGACAAAATGGAATATTATCACTAAAACAGTCAGGTTATTCTTATCTAATATTGGGGCAGAACCAAGGACAATTAAAACTACTGAACGCTTGCCAGTTTCGGAGTTAGAACAGGTGAAAATTGAGGTAATTGCAGAGAAAACTACTGAGGGAGTGCAGCCTGATGAAAATGGTTTTTGTACTTGGAATTTTAGCCTGAGTCCTTATTCTCAACTCGAAGCTTCTTTGGTGTACAAAATTTCATCGGCACCGGAAGTGAAGGGGATTAGTTGAAAGGGGGAAAGCGATCGCAAATTAGCTATATCAGACCTCTCCATAAATTAAATGTCCGTTACTGGAAACCCTTGTTGTAGAGACGTTGTATACAACGTCTCTA
>JBAVZX010000826.1:0-7017 GCA_049589015.1 Phormidium sp.
ACTTACTTGAGCAAAAGCACGTTCCAGACGTTTTTTCAATAATTCACCGCGTAGAAAAATCAACTTAGCTTGGGGGACACGACGAGCAATTTCTGCGAGAATATAATCATGTTGCGGCAAATATTTAAAAGGTGCTTGGCAACATAAATATAATACATCATGATCCGATAATCCAAAATCCTTTCTGGTTTTTGTCACTGCTGGAATATCTCTAGGTTTTGGATATGATACGCCAATATTTGGTAACAAAATTAGATTTTCCGAATAATCAATTTGAGCATTTTCGGGTTCCATTAATTGACTAGATAAAAAGTAGTCAATTGTCGGTATTCCAGAGGTAACTGGATGTCCCCAAGCCGTACATTGTACAGGTGCTAAACGCAAACCAGCCATAGTCACTGTTTGCGAGTCCATGCCAATTTCTGGAAACACTAAAATGTGTAATTTATCACTAATTATTTGTTGACAAACCTCTGTAAAATTACTGGGAAGATGATGAAATTTATCGCTGTAGTCGTGAAATTGCTTGGTGATGTAATCAGGATCATTTCCTGTATAGTAGCAGTAAATTTCAAACTTTTCTTTGTCGCAATTTTTCAACCAACCAGTTAACCATAAAGTACCACTATAAGAATGTAGATAATGGGAAACATAACCTACTCTAATTTTCCCGTTTTCCTTCAATGGTGGCATTGTTAAAGGTTGCACCCATTCGGGGTAATTTGCTGCTACAATTCGATGGATTAAATCTCCCCACTGACGCTGTAAGTCTAAAACATTTAGCCCTTGATGTCCTAAATAAAATGTAGTAATACAAATTAAACCTCTCAGAGCATTCTGTTTATTTTCTGTAGTTTCCAAGGTGGTTTCTTGAATTAAACTTTCTAATCCTTGAGTAAACTTTTGCCGATAATACTTAATTTCATCTTCTGTATCGTAGATTAAAGGTAGCATTAATTTACTGAGAATTTTGAAAGTGTAATTGTCAGGTAAAAGCCGAGTAGCGGCTTCTGCACAAGCAACTGCTTCTTGAGTCTTTCCTTTAGTTTGTAAATATGTAATTAGGGAAAAATGTATTTGATCTGCTGTCGGATAAAGCTGAATTCCTTCTTGTAGTGTATGAATAACTTCTCTGGTGCGATCGAGATTTTTATAACATTCACTAATAGCCAGATAAACTGTTGCGTCTCTAGTCCGAGTTGCTAAAAATTCTTGATATTTGGCGATCGCTTCTTCATACCTTCCCTGCTGATAAAGCTTGTTAGCACTTTCTCGAATATAAGCCGGACTATTTTGCAAATTTACAGCGATTTCCAAATTATATAAAATATCAGGATTTTCGGGATTAAATTTTAATGCAGTTTCATATACCTCAATAGCCAAGTCAATTTGATTTTGTTGAATTAACAAATTTCCTAAATTAATATAACTGCCAAAATGTCGATCGTTAGTAGCTATTGCTTGCCGAAAAACTGCTTCAGCTTCGGGAATGTTTCCGGTTTGTAAGAGGAGATTTCCTAAGTTATTGTAAGCGTCAATTAGGGTGGGATCTATAGCGATCGCATCTTCATAAGCAGATATAGCTTCAGTGATATTTTGCGTTTGTTCTAAACAATAACCAAGCACATAATAAGTTTGGGAATTTACCGGATTTAGTTCTAGGGATTTGGCGATCGCTTCTTGCGCTTCTGGGTAATTTTCAGTTTGATAGTAAAGTATCCCTAAATTTAACCAAGCTTCAGCATGGTCGTTATTTGTGGTTAAATATTCTCTATACTTTGACTCGGCTGCGGTAAATTGCTGTTGCTGATGTAAGGTTAAGGCTTCTTGATAAATGCTATCCACGATATTCACTCTTTACTTTAGCTATTTAGTAGTGATTTTACCAATTATTATGCCCAAAAATTTGGATAAGTAAAGAGTAAAAGTTTTAAACCGCAGAGGCGCAGAGAACGCAGAGAAAGAATGCGATCGCAAACTAACCCATTCATCAACTAAACTAAAGAGAAAGACAGCAACACCAAGGGTATAAACCAATGGGTGAACAAGCTTTAACAACTGATTATTACGAACCTGATGTCAGTTAGAACAAGTTGATTTAGGTGTAACTTTGTGGGAAGGAGAATTTGAAGGTAGACAGGATACTTGGTTGCGTTGGTGCGATCGCCAAGGTAACATTCTTCCTACTGGTGATGAACGTTCTCGGCACGCTGAACAACGCGCCGCACAAGCGGAACGACGCGCCCAATTACTAGCAGAACAACTGCGAAATTTAGGGATTGATCCTGATACCATTAGTTAAAACTTTGTCAGTCAGATCCCCCCTAACCCCCCTTAACAAGGGGGGAACAAGATTCAAAGTTTCCCTTAACAAGGGGGGAACAAGATTCAAAATTCAAAGTCTCCCTTATTAAGGCAAAAATAAAATTCAAAGTCCCCCTTATTAAGGGAAAAACAAAATTCAAAGTCCCCCTTATTAAGGGGGATTTAGGGGGATCTTCTTATTTAACTTTAATAAACTCCTGTATTCGCCGCCAAACCTTTTCTAATAACTCAGGATCATCAGCATTAAACCATTCAATTTCAGGATAACCTCTAAACCAAGTGCGTTGACGTTTTGCAAATTGTCGCGTATGCAAAACAGTTAATTCTTTCGCTTGTTCCAAACTAATTTCCCCAGCTAAATACTGCTTAATTTCGGCATATCCCAAAGTATTCAACAAAGGCAAATCTGCACCATATTTTTCACACAAACTTTCTACTTCAGCTACCAAACCATCAGCGATCATTTTTTCGGTACGTCGCGCAATCCGTTTTGGCAAATCCTCAGAATTACAATCTAAACCTATTTGTAAAATTGGATAACTTGGCGGATTTTCGCCTTGTTGTTGGGAAATTGGTTTGCCAGTGACGTAAAATACTTCTAATGCTCGTAAAGTTCTCACTAAATCATTAGCGTGAATTTTTTCGGCAGCAGCCGGATCGACTTGTTGCAGAAAAGCGTAAAGTTGAATTTGTCCGAGGTTTTCTAATTGCGATCGCAAATCCAACTGCGGCGCAACACGGGGAATTTTTAAACCCTGCACCACAGAACGAATGTATAAACCCGTACCACCAACTAATAATGGCACACTTCCTGATTCCTGCTGTTCACTAATTAATGCTTGAGCTTGTTCCTGATAATCCGCCACCGTTAATGTCACCCAAGGGTGACAAAAATCTATTAAAAAATGTTGGACTAACTTTTGCTCAAACAAAGAAGGTTTAGCCGTACCAATGTCAAAATCGCGATACACTTGACGAGAGTCTGCACTTATAATTGCTGAATTCAGCCGTTGCGCCAAAGCCAAAGCTAGCCCCGATTTTCCCGTCGCCGTTGCGCCACAAATAGTAATTAAAGTTGGTTGGTAATCACTCATTACAATTTTAGATCTGAGATTTTCGATTTTGGATGGGATTTACTTTCACCTGCCAAGCAGTTCCTTAGAAAGGAGTCAATCCCCTAAATAAATTTTTCATTATTTTGGGCTACGGTCGCCATTAACCCTTTTGTGCTAGAATTTTGGAGTGTTTTTCCCTTTTTGGGTCAGTAGACGGCTCATAGCCATTATTGGAGAAATCCTTATTATGACAAGCAGTTACAGCGCCGAGCAGATTCAAGTTCTGGAAGGACTGGAACCGGTACGCAAAAGACCGGGGATGTATATTGGGTCAACGGGGCCAAGGGGACTCCATCATTTAGTTTACGAGGTAGTAGACAACTCGATCGATGAGGCGCTGGCTGGCTATTGCACTCATATTGAAATTGACCTGAACGCCGATGGTTCAGTGACAGTGACAGACGACGGGCGGGGTATTCCCACAGATATCCATCCTCGCACAGGCAAGTCAGCGCTAGAAACGGTTTTAACAGTTCTCCACGCCGGAGGCAAATTTGGTGGAGGCGGTTACAAAGTTTCTGGGGGATTACACGGAGTTGGTGTTTCCGTAGTTAACGCTTTGTCCGAATACTTGGAAATTACAGTATGGCGGGAGAACAAAGTACATAAACAACGCTTTGAACGTGGTGTTCCTGTCAGCGAATTGCAGGTTGAAGCAATTACAGAAAATCGCACTGGAACTTCCGTTACCTTCAGTCCCGACACCCAAATTTTCACCTCTGGAATAGAGTTTGATTATACAACTTTAGTCGCCCGTTTACGCGAATTAGCTTACCTAAATGCTGGGGTAAAAATTACCTTTACGGACAACCGTTTAGAATTACTGAAAAGCGATACGCCCAGAGTAGAAAGCTACGAATACAAAGGGGGAATTCGCGAATATATTGCTTACATGAACCGCGAAAAACAACCCTTGCATGAAGAGATTATTTTTGTGCAAGGAGAGCGGAATAATGTGCAATTAGAAGTAGCATTGCAATGGTGTTCTGATGCTTATTCAGACAATCTTTTAGGCTTTGCTAATAACATCCGCACCATTGACGGTGGAACGCATTTAGAAGGTTTGAAAGCGGTGTTGACGCGGACACTAAATGCGATCGCCCGCAAACGCAACAAACTCAAAGAAGGTGATGCCAATCTCGCCGGAGAAAACATCCGCGAAGGTTTGACAGCAGTAATTTCCGTCAAAGTACCAGACCCCGAATTTGAAGGACAAACAAAAACCAAATTAGGCAACCCAGAAGTCCGGGGAATTGTTGAAGGTTTAGTCAGCGAAACATTAACCGAATATTTAGAATTTCGTCTCCCCATTGCCGATGCAATTTTAGAAAAGGCAATTCAAGCCTTTAAAGCCGCTGAAGCTGCCAGACGTGCCCGTGATTTAGTCCGCCGGAAATCAGTTTTAGAATCTTCACCTTTACCTGGTAAATTAGCAGATTGTAGCTCAAGAGATCCTTCAGAATCTGAGATTTATATTGTAGAAGGTGATTCTGCGGGCGGCTGTTTTTCAGGAGATACACTGGTTGCATTAGCCGATGGTCGTTTCCTCAGCTTCAAAGAAATTGTTGCTGAACAAGCAATGGGTAAACAAAACTTTTGTTACACCATTCGCCATGACGGAAACATCGGCATCGAGCGGATTATTAATGCCAGAATGACAAAGGCAAACGCTGAAGTTATTAAACTGACATTAGACAACGGTGAAACCATTATTTGTACACCCGATCACCGCTTCATGTTGCGAGATGGCAGTTATAAACCAGCAGCATTACTAACATCAGATGATTCTCTGATGCCACTATACCGAAAGCTATCTGACAACAGCGAACCAGGAATTACAATAAACGGTTACGAGATGGTTTGGAACCCTCGTTCTGACTCTTGGTTATTCACGCATCTTCTAGCTGATTGGTATAACCGTTGGCAAGGAGTTTATCAACTAAAAGACGGCGATCAATGTCATCATATCGACTTCAACAAACACAACAACAACCCAACAAATATTCGCCGCTTACCTGCTGAAGAACATTTAGCTTTACATCGTGTTCATGTAGCTGAAACATTGCATCGGCAAGAAGTAATTGAAAAGTGCCGTAAAATTCGCACTTCTAAAGAATTCCGCAGCCGGATGAGTCAGAGAATGCGACAAGAAAAGACTCGCAAAATTCTCTCACAAAACGCTAAGTTACAGTGGCAAGATGAAGCTTATAAAGCTTACATGATGCAAAGATGGCAGGAGTTTTATCACAACAATGAAACTTATCGCCAACAAAATCATGAACAGCTACAAAAAGCACAGCAAGAATATTGGAGCGATGCTAATAATCGGATAGCTCAATCTGAGCGTGTTCGCGATTATTATGCTAATCATCCAGAAGCAAAAGAAACCCTCTCGGATGCGGCTAAACAACAATGGAACAATCAAGAATTGTTGGAATGGCGGCGACAAAAAACTCAGGAACAATGGACAGAAGAATTTCGTGCTAAACGCCAAAAAGCGCTGCATGAAACTTACTATCGCAAAACAATTGCTGCACTCAAGCAAATAGAATTTTTGGCAGGTACTCTTGATTTAGATGCTTATAACGCCTACCGTACCGAAACCAAAGATAAATCACTTTTGCGATTCGATACGTTCTGTCAACGTTACTTTGAAGGTGATGAATTATTAGCGCAAGAAGCAGTTGTTAATTACAACCACCGCATTGTTTCTATTGAACGTTTAGAAGAGTGCGTTGATGTTTACGATATCGAAGTTCCTCACACCCATAACTTCGCTTTAGCGAGTGGTGTTTTTGTACATAACAGTGCTAAACAAGGAAGAGATAGACGTTTTCAAGCCATCCTACCTTTGCGCGGAAAAATCCTCAACATTGAGAAAACCGACGATGCCAAAATCTACAAAAATACGGAAATTCAAGCATTAATTACTGCTTTAGGTTTGGGCGTTAAAGGTGAGGAATTCGACTCTACCCAATTGCGTTATCACCGCATTGTAATTATGACGGACGCTGACGTAGATGGGGCGCACATTCGCACGCTATTGCTAACATTTTTCTACCGCTATCAACGGGCATTAATTGAACAAGGTTTCATTTATATTGCCTGTCCTCCGTTGTATAAAGTTGAGCGCGGTAAGAATCATGATTACTGTTATAGCGATCGCGAATTGCAAGAATTAATTCGCGCATTTCCCGCTAACGCTAAATACACAATTCAGCGGTTCAAAGGTTTAGGTGAAATGATGCCGACACAACTTTGGAATACCACAATGAACCCCGAAAGTCGGACTTTGAAACAGGTAGAAATTGAAGATGCAGCGGAAGCCGATCGAATTTTTACCATTCTCATGGGCGATCGAGTTGCACCCCGACGCGAATTCATTGAAACTTATGGGCCGAAATTGAACCTCACCGATTTGGATATTTAGATCCCCCCTAACCCCCCTTAACAAGGGGGGAACCGGATTGATTCAAAGTCCCCCTTAACAAGGGGGGAACCGGATTGATTCAAAGTCCCCCTTAACAAGGGGGGAACCGGATTGATTCAAAGTCCCCCTTAACAAGGGGGGAACCGG
>JBAVZX010000827.1:0-3774 GCA_049589015.1 Phormidium sp.
GCAGCGAATATCTTGAAGAAAAGTAAGCACAAGGCTTTAAGTCGAGTGTCTAGAGGCTGTTTGGCACAGCCTTTAAGAGTTAAAATCTCTTAAGAATCGAGAGTGTCTTTAGACCTGAGAGTGTCAATCTACATCCTTTCTCCTTATTGTTGACTGTTATAGCTAACGTCGCCGCCACCACAGAAAACCAGCTGTTAACAAACCTAGAAACGGTACAATGATTATTGACAACCAAGCTAATAAACTAGTTTGTAAAAATGTCATGCTAATCCGGCGATTTTTTTGTTCTTTAGGACGAATGGAAAGTAATCGATCGTCTTGTTGACTTAACCAACTTATCGAGTTTAAAAATACATCTCCATTGATGTGCTGAGAGAACAAACCGTTGGTAGCAAAATCAGTATTTCCTAATACCACCATTCGGGTTTCTTGATTTGGTTTATCTGATTTATTTTCTTGATTTGGGGTTGGTGTTGCTGGCAAATTTGCAGATTCGATCGGTCGAGATAAAGCCATCCCTAAAATTAATGGCCCTTGGCGATCGCTTTCTGCATTAAATTCTATTTGATCTAGGTTACTTTCTGCCCAAGTTTGTTCGGAAGTTAACAGTAAAGGTGTTGTTTTTACATTGTCGATAGGTTTGACTATATCAATTGCTTTTGCCGAGGGGTAAAATGAATAACGATTTTGAAAATCTTGGGTAATGGGGTGATTACCATAACTACTAACTAAAGCCGCTGTTGGGCCTAAACTTCTGACTTGATACTCGGAAGCGTTGACTACTATGCGATCGTCAATTCCAATGCCCCAATCTTGTAAAATTGGTTCCAAACCCTTAATATTAGTTTTTTTATCAACAGTTACCAATAAGTTTCCCCCACGTTTTTGATACTCTTTTAAAGCGGTTACTTCTTCCTGAAAAAGTTCTTGTTGTGGCGCAGCTATTACCACTAAAGCAGCATCTTTGGGTATTTCTTTATTTTCTGCTAATTTTAAAGGTTCAACTTGAAAATTTTTATCTTTTAAACTTTGCACCGCCTCCGATAAACCACCTTCTGTTGTTTCTAAAGACCTTTCCCCATGACCTTGTAAAAAGTAAACTTTCGCTGTGCGATCGCTTTTTATTTGTTGAATAGCATTAGTTATTGTTTGTTCCGAAAGCGGTTCTCCTTCTTTCACTTTTTGGATAAATTGTCGCTTGTCACCAAATTCTAAATAAACTTCACCTGGATCTTTAACACCAAACTTTTTCGCTAGTCCTGGATTACTATTCGGATCAACATATTCAAAGCTAAAATTTGCTCCTTGGCGGCGATAATTTTCCAATAATTCTTGATCTTGGGGAGATTGTGTTTGGTCAAAAATCCACACCTTGACAGGTTGATTCAATTTACTGACTAATTGTTGCGTTGCTGGTGATAAAGTAAATAGGTTATTTTCCGTTAAATCTAACCGATAATTGTAACGAATCGCCAAAAAGTTAATTAACCCCACAATTACCACAAATGCTAGCATTGCAAATGCTGCGTTAGTCCCTGCTTGGGTGGAACGTTTACCCCAAAATGCTTGTGCTGGTGAAGTTAAATCGTTGTTTCCTTGCAGTACTAACCAAATGCCAATGGCAACAATTCCGGTAATTATTAATCCTAAACTTATGGGTTCCCAGTTGCCAATTACTGCCATAGCTGACAAACCCATAAATAACAGGCATAATCCGACTAACCAAAGATATTTGGTATATTTATTACTGAATTTGAAGGTTTTCATTGGCTACTAATCTTCGTAAATTGGACAATTCTTAATCCTCGAAGTTTTAGGATCTTTGAAAACGGAATGTATCTACTGACTGAGCAGTTAAAAACACTCCTAATATAATGTAACTAGCAAATAAAATTAAGCTGCTAGTATCAAAAATGCCTTGGACGACAATACTAAAATGTTTCAACAAAGATAAATGAGTTAACGCTGCGCCAATAGGCCCACTGATACTTTTACCAATTAAGTCCAAAATCCACAAGGACATAATTAAAACAAAGGTAAAAACCGCCGCTAATAAAGTACTATCTGTGAGGGAAGAAATAAACATTCCCAAGGATAAAACACTCGCAGCTAGTAAGATTAATGCCAAAAATCCCATCAGTGGTACAATTGGTTGAACTGGGGGAGTGGAACTGCTAAAAGCGATCGCCTCATACAACCACAAAGGCGCAATCATAAAAATAAAAAATGTCAGTGCGCCTAACAATTTTCCCACCGCTACTGACCAATTAGTAATTGGTGAAGTTGCCAACAATTCCAAAGTACCTCGTTTGCGTTCTTCCGCATAAAGACCCATCGAAAGCATCGGTAACACAAACAAAGCTAGGGAACTCATGACGTTACCCAAAAATAACTGTTGAAAAGTGTAAGTTATATCCACAGGCGGCGGATTTGTTGGTAATTGGTCACGAAAAGCAACTTGAGCAATTAAACCTTGTTGTGGATCGAGGAGAATATAAACAAAAAATAGCCCAGAAATAATCCAGAACACACAGGCAATCAAGTATGCCAAAGGAGAAGCAAAATAACTTTGCAATTCTCTGCGATAAATAGCCATAA
Source organism: Phormidium sp. (assembly GCA_049589015.1). GTDB lineage: Bacteria > Cyanobacteriota > Cyanobacteriia > Cyanobacteriales > Aerosakkonemataceae > Floridanema. The sequence continues at coordinate 2,599 of JBAVZX010000827.1, forward strand.
TATTCGCTAATATCACCTGCATTTAACCTTCCTCCTCCTTTTTTTCTGCATCTTCTGTCATCGATTCTGACTCAGTAACCTCAGTTTTTTCTGACTCTAATTCAGCAACTACTGATAGAGAGTCTTCCATTTTTTCTGACTCTAATTCAGCAACTACCGATGGAGAATCTGCCTGATTTTCTGACTCTGGACTTTCGGCGATTTCGCTTTCAGCTTCACTGGGATTAATTTTCTCAGTAGTGGTTAATTTCAAGAAAACTTCTTCCAAGCTGGCGCGAGTGCGACGCATTTCATACAAACCCAAACCAGATTCAACTAAAGCCGCTGCAATTTCCCTGCCAATCTCCTCTCCTGGTTCCGAAACTACTCGATAAAGACCATGATTTTCTGGTAAAAACATTCCGCTACTTACTGGCAAAGATTCTACCAAACTTACTCCCGAAAGCAAGCGCAACCTTTGCAAAACGTCCTCTGAATCTCCGGCAATCTCCAACTCATAACCTGTACCACCAACTAAATTCGCCTCTAAATTTTCCGGCGTATTAGTTGCGACAATTTTACCGCGATTAATAATCGTGACTCGGCTGCAAGTCATACTCACTTCTGGCAAAATGTGGGTAGATAGAATAATTGTGTGACTCCCAGCCAAACTCTTAATTAAATTCCGCATTTCGATAATTTGTCGCGGGTCTAAACCGACCGTTGGTTCATCTAAAATTAATGCAGGTGGGTCATGAACGATCGCTTGAGCAATTCCCACTCTTTGGCGAAAACCCTTAGAAAGCTTGCGAATTAAAACCTGGCGCTTCTCTTCAATATTGCAACGTTTCAGGGCTGAATTTACTTTATCAGCGCGATCGCCCGCCGGAACACCCTTAATCCGAGACACAAAATAAAGAAACCCCTCCACCGTCATATCAGGATACAACGGCGGTAACTCCGGCAAATAACCAATCCTTTGGCGCACCGCCATCGAATCCTCATGGACATCATACCCCGCAATCCTTGCCGTGCCACTTGTCGCAGGTAAATAACCCGCCAAAATCCGCATTGTCGTTGTTTTTCCGGCTCCATTTGGCCCCAAAAACCCGACAATTTCTCCTGGTTCCACCGCAAAAGAGACATCCTGGATAGCTGGGGATGAGCCGTAGATTTTGGTCAAATTCTCCACTTCAA
>JBAVZX010000828.1:0-11678 GCA_049589015.1 Phormidium sp.
AATGGCAAAACAAGGCGCAAATATTTTTTTTACGGATATCCTAGAAGAAGGATGTTTAAACTTAGAAAAAGAATTAAATACTTATCCTGTTAAGTTTAGAGGCTTTGTTTCTGACATTTCTAAAGCTGAAGATAGTGATTCGTTGTTGTCCATATTGTCCGAAAATCAAATTCAAATTGATATCGCAATAAATAATGTAGGCATTCAATTTAAACCGATTGGTATAAATAACTTGAATTTAGAAGAATGGCATAAAACCTTTCAAACCAATATATTTGGCCCAATGTATCTGACCAAACTTATATCCCAAACGATGGTGAGTAATTCTATTTATGGTTCTATTATATTTATTACCTCTATACACCAAGAAATAATTTTCCGCTGCCCTAGTTATAGTTCTTCAAAAGCAGCATTAGGTATGATTATCAAAGAATTAGCAGTAGATTTAGCCCCATATAAAATCAGAGTTAACGGAATTGCTCCAGGTTGGGTTGCAGAAGATGAGCAAGGAAATCTATTCAGTAACGAGTATACGCCCCTGAATAAAAGTTCAATCAATCCTTGTTATATCGGCAGAGCGGCTGTTTATCTAGCTTCTGACTATTTTTCCAGGTTTACTACTGGCAGTATCATTAAAATTGATGGAGGATTATCATTATTTAATTTTCGTGTATTTCAGCAACCACCTCCATAAAAAAACGTTGATTTGGGATGAAACATAATGTTGCGTATCACCCAATGGGTCAAGAAACAAATAAAACAACTAGGTTCGCTTTTTCCCAAAAAATTACCATCGGGTCGATTAGAGGGAAAAAATGTAGCATTTAAAAATCTCTTTCCGAAAAATGCCAAGATCGATCGCGTAGCAACCGGATTTCAATTTACTGAAGGCCCAATTTGGTTTGCAGAAGAAAAGTATCTCCTATTTAGCGATATTCCTGCTAACAAAATTTTCCAACTCACTCCTGATGGTCAGGTAACAATCTTCCGAGAACCTAGTAATAATTCCAACGGTTTGACTAGAGACAAGCAAGGAAGATTAATTGCTTGCGAACATGACAAACGGCGAGTTACCTGCACAGAAAAAAACGGTACGATCGCAGTATTAGCTGATAAATTCCAAGGTAAAAAATTGAATAGTCCCAATGATATTATTGTGAAAAGTGACGGGGCAATTTACTTTACCGATCCCCCCTACGGAATTAAACCTGAACAGCAAGAACAACCAATTCAAGGAGTTTATCGAATTTCACCCGATCGCAACCAAATTACTCTAGTTGCTGATGATTTCGACAAACCAAATGGTTTAGCATTTTCCCCAGATGAAAAACAGCTTTACATTGATGATTCCGAACGCCGACATATCCGCGTATTCGACGTACAAGAAAATGGTACTTTAGCGAACAGCCGAATTTTTTATGATATGAAAGTGAAAAAACCAGGCTTACCAGATGGCATGAAAGTAGACCTGCGAGGAAATATTTATTGCACAGGTGGAGGCGGTGTATGGGTATTCGATCCAAAAGGCAATCATTTAGGAACGATCGTCACTCCAGAAGTACCAGCAAATTGTGCTTGGGGAGACGAAGATTGGCAAACTCTTTACATTACTGCGAGTACTTCCCTTTACAAAATTCGAGTCAATATTCCAGGTATTCAAGTACCATAATAGTTCTTTTCACAACACTTAATTAATTAGGAATCAGTCATGTTTTCCCACTATAATCAAAATAATTCATCCCCAACCAATGAACAAAAATTACTTTTACAGGCTGCACTTTGGCAAGGAGAAGCAGCAATTAATTCCTGGCAAACCTGGAGAACATCTGTTAATATCGACGATATCGATCAAGAATCTTATCGATTACTACCTTTAGTTTATCGGAATTTATCTGCCCATAATGTAACCGATTCACATTTGGGAAGACTCAAGGGAGTTTACCGACGTACTTGGGTAGAAAACCAAGTTTTCTTTCAAGAAATCGCATCTATTTTAGATGCTTTTCAATCAGCGGGAATTGAGATCATGCTGCTGAAAGATGCAGCTTTAAATTTATATTATTATCAAGATTATGGTTTGCGGACAATAGACAGATTTGATTTCTTGATTCGCGAAAATAATCTTTTAAATACTATCCCATTATTAGAAAAATTAGATTGGCAAATTTTCGGAAAACCGCCCAATCCCCAGACTCCATTTACTCATATTGTGGTATTTAAAAAAGAACCTAAGCAATATTTAAATCTGCGCTGGCATCTTTTTGGTGAAGACTTTAATGAGAACGCGGAAAACCAGTTTTGGCAGTCAGCAATACTCACTCAAGTAAATAACCTACCCGTTTATGTTTTATCTCCAACCGATCAGTTATTTTATACTTGTGGATCGGGAATATTTAGAAACTCCGTTTCGCCCGTGCGTCGGTTAGTGGATGCAGCGATCGCAATTTACACATACCCCGATCGAATAGACTGGCATCAGCTGATTAAACTAGCTGAAAATTACCGCTTGATTTTGCCCTTAAAAACTCAATTAATCCAGTTATCCGAAATTCTCAATGCACCTATTCCAGACTCAATTTTACTAGAACTAGAAAATCTCACAGTTTCCCAGATGGAACAAGAAGAATATCAAGTTTTTACCAAAGAAAACCTCACGGTATTAGACCGTTTTAAAATTAGGTATTTTCAATACTTAAGAACTAGCAAAAATGCCGAATTTAACTTATTAGGATTTCTGCGTTACTTACAATATGTTTGGGGATTAGAAAACTTATGGGAAGTTCCGATTCAAGCAATGAATTGGAGTATGCAAAAAATTGGTTTCAAAAAAACCTAACCTAAACCTGGACGCAAACCATAAAACCGATAATGCCAATAATCCCGCATAATCAGATCGTGATCGAAACAGAGATTTTCCGGCAATTGCCAAAACTCAAAAACCCCCAAATTTTTCGCATCATCAGCAGCTTTTGGTTCCCCCTTACCCGTCGCAATAAACACCACACTTAAAGTATGCTGACGCGGGTCACGATTCGGGTCAGAATAGACATGAAACTGTTCAATCAACTCCACCTTTACCCCCGTCTCTTCCTCAGCTTCCCGACGCGCCGCAGACTCCACAGACTCGCCATAGTCCACAAAACCGCCCGGAATAGCCCAACCAAAAGGAGGATTTTTGCGTTCGATTAAGATGATGGGACGTTGCGATCGATCAACCAACTCAATAATAATGTCAACAGTGGGAGTAGGATTGCGGTAAGTCATAAAATTTTGGCAATAATTAGCCAGTTAACCACAAAACTGACCATTCTGCCTAACGCTAGAGAAAAAACCTTTCGAGAGTCAGGTTTAAACACAACTCGACCGTGATAATCTCACTGATATCATTTGCTTCACCTTTTTCAGGTAAATTATGCCGTTTCCTAGATCAAGTGGGGTTTTATTACACCCTACATCACTTCCCAGTCGATTTGGTATTGGAGACTTAGGCTCAGAAGCCTACCGTTTTGTAGAATTTTTAGCCGAAAGTAAACAAAAACTGTGGCAAGTTCTACCTTTAGGCCCTACAGGATATGGTAACTCTCCTTATATGTGTTTTTCAGCGATGGCTGGGAACCCGCTATTGATTAGCCCGGAACGGTTGCGAGATGATGGATTATTGAGTGAAGAAGACTTTGGCGACTTACCAGAATTTCCCGCAGATAAAGTAGACTTTGAACCAGTAATCCAATTCAAAACTCCCCTCCTGAAAAAAGCCTGCGAAAACTTTAAAAAAGAGACTTCGCCAAAGTCTCAACAGCGATTTAAATCATTCTGTACCAGTAAAGCTTATTGGTTAGATGATTATGCCTTTTTTATGGCGTTGCGCGATGCACACGAAGGAGAAAGTTGGCATAAATGGGAACCAGAATTAGCCGAACGAGATCCTGCTACATTAGATAAATTCAGACGACAATTAGCAGATGAAATAATTTATCACAAATACTTACAGTTTGAGTTTTTCCGTCAATGGTCTGATATTAAGCGATTTGCTAACGATCGCAACATCGAAATCATCGGAGACATTCCCATTTATGTTGCCCATGATAGCGCCGACGTTTGGGCACATCCCGAATACTTTTGCTTAGATGAAGAAAGCAAAGAACCAGCATTAATGGCAGGAGTACCACCAGATTACTTCAGCGAAACCGGACAATTGTGGGGTAATCCAGTTTACGATTGGGAAAACCTGCAAAAAGACCACTTTAAATGGTGGGTAGAACGTTTCCAATCTTTATTAGATTACGTTGACATTGTTCGCATCGATCACTTCCGGGGTTTTGAAGCATACTGGGCAGTGGAAAGAGGCGAAGAAACTGCCATTAATGGCGAATGGATTAAAGCACCTGGGGACGCATTATTCCAAATAATTCGGGATAAATTGGGCAAATTGCCTATTTTAGCCGAAGATTTAGGCGTAATCACTCCAGAAGTGGAAAAATTGCGGGATGATTTTGAATTCCCCGGCATGAAGATTTTACACTTTGCCTTTGGTTCAGGTGCAGGTAATCCTTATTTGCCGTTTAATTACAATCACAACAGCTTAGTTTACACAGGTACTCATGACAATAATACGACCGTTGGTTGGTATGACAACCTACCGGAACATGAAAAGCAAGGTGTACTTGCCTACATAGGTTGTGTTTCTGACGAAGGTATCCACTGGGATTTAGTTCGATTAGCCCTGAGTTCCGTAGCCAATCAAGCAATAATCCCCTTACAAGACATCTTAGGTCTAGGGAATGCAGCGAGGATGAATGTTCCTAGTGAAGGCGAAGGTAACTGGGAGTGGCGTTATTTACCAGGCGCTTTAACTCACAAAGAAATTGAAATCTTCAAGAAGATGACCGAAACTTTTGGTCGCGCTTGAAACTGGCTGAAAAATTAAGGGGCATACAGGAGAAGGTTGAAGGAAAAAAATTCGACTTCTCCCCCCTAGCCCCTGTTAATTAGCTTTGAAAGTTACTTGTTTGATGGTTCCTGGACTTCCCAATTGTTTGGCTTGCTCGTTGTTATACGCAACCATAACTCCCCCAGCATTACCAGCACGTAAAACGAGTTATTGTTTTGCCGTCCAAGTGCGCTGAGTTCCTTGGGCAAGCATACCTTCAAACTCTTTTTTGCCATCAACGACTACCCTCACCCAGGAGTCGGATGTTACATTCAGACCAATTCTCACAGGTTCAGAACTGTTTTTAATCTCATTCATGCTGACAAGCGCCACTTTGTCTTTTGCTTGATCTTGGCTAGAATTGGCAGGCTTTTTACTAGTAGCGGGTTTTTCGGTTCCGGGAGTGACTGCTTGTTGAGCAGATCGATCGACCATTTGCGACAATCCAGTTACCGCCAAAATAATTATTACTATGTAAAAAAGGTAAAGGTGAATTGGTTTTAATTGCGCCGCTGGTAACTCTCCCCAAAATTGCCTTTTGGCGGTGAAAACTTGCGCTGTGGGGAAGACGCTGGCAAATTCAGAACCATTCAATCCCAAGGCTTCAGCGTAGCGTTTAATAAAACCCTTAATATAGACTGGTTCCGGTAAGGGTTCTAAACAACCTTCTTCTATAGCATTGAGCATTCGGGCGGGAACTTTAGTGATAGATGCTACGTCATCTAGAGAAAGGGCTTGTTCTTCCCGCAGGTGGCGCAGATAATCACCCATTTCTCCTAGCTTTTTGGCTCGTTGTTCTTCTAAATAGGAACCTAGATCTTCTCTTTTATTTGTCTTCATCAGCTGCATCCTTGACATTTACTAGCTCATCTACTCGCTCAGGTGGTTGGGTAAATATTTTTAACTTTTTTGTGCAAAATTGTCATCAAAGAAAACTCTACACTGATAACAGAAAAATCTACCCTGGATTTACCGACTTTGCAAAAAATTTATTTCCACATCTGTTAAATGTCGGTACTGTCCAGGTAAAAGTCTCTGCTTGGGTAACTGTAGTTGAATTGGGCCTATTGCGGTGCGGTGTAGCTGAATTACAGGATATCCCAATTGTTCAGCTATTCGCCGGATTTGGCGATTTCTCCCCTCTTTTAAAATCACTTCTAAAAGAGTGCTTTCGCCCTTAGACCCTGTGTTTAATACCCTGATTTGACAGGGTAAGGTTTTTTTGCCCTCTAGGATAACTCCTTCGCGCCACATTTGCAGAATCTTTTCTGGAGGTTGTCCCTCTACCCAAACTTGGTAAGTTTTCGGCATACTATGACGGGGATGGGTGAGGCGGAAAGCGAGATCGCCATCGTTAGTTAATAGTAAGGCTCCAGTGGAATCAGCATCTAAGCGTCCTACAGGATAAATTCCCTGTCCTCTTTGCAGTGAGGCGGGTAACAGATGGAGAACTGTTGGTCGTCCTTGGGGGTCGCTACAGGTGGAAACTGTTCCAGCTGGTTTATTGAGTAATAAGTAAATCTGTTCGGGTCGATTAGTAGATTTAATCAATTTATTGTCTACAGTGATTCGATCGCTCACCGGATCAGCTTTTTGGCCCAAATGAGCAATTTCCCCGTTGACACGCACCCGACCTGTTTGGATCATTTCTTCTGCGTGACGACGGGAGGCAATCCCCCACTGTGAAAGTAACTTTTGCAGCCTGTCCATACTTAATTTTGACTGCTTTGCTAACTGGTTTTTTCCAGAATCAGTAAACTATGTACAAATATTACATTAAAAAATGTATCTTCATAGGTGGTGTGTAATGTTCGATCTCCCAGCAAATGAGGTTCAAGGAACAGAAAGTAAGGAAACTTTGCAAGAGCAACGCAGTCGAATTATTGGTAAGGTGCTCTCACCTGCGGTAAAATTGTGGCTGCGATCGCAAGTGGAACAAGTAGCAGACCTGCAACTTCACATTGCCGGGGGCGATCGACAAATCTTATCTGGTTACATTCCCAAAGTAACACTTTTTACGAGTCGCGCTCTGTACCAAGGTTTACACCTGCAACAAATTGGGTTAATTGCCGAAAATATTCGCGTTAACTTGGGTCAAATAATCAAAGGTAAACCCTTACGTTTACTAGAACCAATTCGCGCCAAAGGTGAGTTACTCTTATCTGAAGATGACTTAAATGCTTCTTTAAACAGCCAATTACTCATCAGCGGTTTAAACGAATTTTTCCAAATGTTACTCAAAGCAGCAGGTACAAATTCCCCAACTTTCCCAAATCAACAGATTGATTGGCAAAAAATTACAGTTGATGGCAATCATATTCATTTAAAAGGCAATTTCCCAGATAGTAATTCGACAATCATCATTACTATTGGTGTCAGAATCACAGACGGCAATCAATTACATTTAGATCATCCCCAAATTCAAGGAGACTTAAGCTTAAACTCCCCTCATTTAACCAGCTTAACCATCGACTTAGGCCCAGATGTCGATATTCACGAACTCACCTTAAGTCATGGTCAATTAATCTGTCGAGGTAGCATTTCAGTAACTAGTGACTAGGGACTAGGGACTGGGCAAAGTTTTCTCGTTTTCTCGTTCCCAGGTTCAACCTGGGAACGAAGTTTTGGAGGTTCTACCTCCATTGCTGCAAGATCTAAGTTGAGGAGAAAGTTCTCAGTTTTAAGTTATCTCCCCTGCACCCCTGCACCCCTGTCTCACTTCGGCAACAAAGGCAAAAGCAGAGTGACAAAATAGTAGACTAAGGGAGCGGTAAAAACGTAGCTATCGGCGCGGTCTAAAATTCCGCCGTGTCCAGGGATAAGTTGACCGGAGTCTTTGACACCTGCATCGCGTTTCATCATTGACTCAGTGAGATCTCCTAACAGACTAGCAATACCAATTAAAAGACCTAAAGCGACTCCGGTAATGGGCCAAAAATGCCAATTGAGATACCAAGCTCCGGCTACAGCTACGGCTACACTAGCACTAACACCAAAAACGGCTCCTTCTACTGTCTTTTTCGGGCTAATGTGGGAAAGACTAGTTTTGCCAAAGAATTTGCCAATAAAGTAAGCACCGATATCAGCTGCCCAAATACAACCAAAGGCGAGTAATGTAATCGTAAGTCCTTGGGGCCAATCTTTGATGTGTGTCCAATTTTGGGGCCAATAACCGCCTAAAGGTAGGTTACTAGATTCTGCTTGACCAAGAGCACGTAAGCGTACCCAATAACTAGGCAAATAACCACCATAAAATAGCCCTAAAATTGAAGTTGAGATATCAGCAATAGTGGCTAACTTGGGTTGAAATAAGAGATAAAAACAGATAAAAGTTCCGGCTACTGGTAATACGGCATCAGCTAGGGTAGAAGAAACTGTAGCTATGATCAATAATGCTATACTAACTGCGAGTGTTGTTTTACCTGCGGGAGCAATTCCGGTGGCTCGTACTAGCTGAAAGTATTCTAATAAACCTAAATAAATGATTATGCAGAAGCAAAGGGTGAAATACCAACCTCCCAGGAAAATCATTCCTAAAGCTAAGACGATCGCAACAATTCCACTAAGTATTCTAGGCCAAGACATGAGATGTTCTTTAAATTTTAGATTTTAAATTTTAGATTTTAGAATCACAGCGAAAGTCTAAAATCTACTTAGGTTTTACTCTAACTTTTCGCCACTGAGGATAAAAATCGGATCGACAGCAGCAAATGTTTGATTATTTCCCCGCGTCTCCAGGCGGTTAACAGCTGATTGTACAACTTCTATATTCCGTACTTGTAACTGAGCAAAGGTTTCAGAGACAGTGTAAAGGTTTTCTAAGTTGCCTGCTGTCACTACAACTCTGCCTTGGTGTGGCAGGTAATGCCAAACTTCAAACAGAATATCTTTAATTGGGCGACCACCTTCAATACAAACTCGATTGGGTCGTGCTGGTAAGTCTTTGAGACATTCAGGAGCGCTTCCTATGATTATATCTACGTTGGGGACACTGAAGCGATCGCAATTTCGCCTAATCAAAGTTGCCACTTCCTCATCCCTTTCTACAGCAATAATCTTACCCTGTGGGCACAGTAACCCAACTTCTACGGGAATTGTCCCTGTACCTGCACCAATATCCCACAAAATTGTGTCGGCAGTGAGGCGCAAATGAGAGATTAGCAACAGTCGCACTTCTCGCTTGCTTAGAGGAATGCCCGGTAAGCGATCGAACATTTCGTCTGGGATTCCTGGGGTAACATAAGGCCAAATTGGGGAAGGCATAGCAGGGCAGAGGGGCTCCAGGGGCAGGGGGGCAGGTAAGAAATTTTTTAGGAAAGGTTAGTGCAATCTTATCATTTACTGTTAGGTAGAAAGAGGGATTCAGAGTATGCTGATAATCTTTCTAGGTAGGCAAGATTCAGCCCAAGAATCACCGCCCTAAAGTGCGGTGAGTGTCAAGGTGTGATATGATGATAATGTACGACCGAACTACCTGTTGAGGTAGTGTAGGCCGCGCCAAGAGATTCTTTTTTTCTGAATCAAATAAGGGAGAATCCGACAATAGGGTTCTCCCTAAATATTTTATAAAGAAATTATTAGAGAATTTTTCCTTTTATTTTAGTTTGCAACTTGGAAGCAATTTCTGAATCGATCGCAAAAACATCATACAAAAATTCCATACTAATTTGAAAATATTAATTGAATTTTATTCTTAATAATATCACATATTACATATTATTGAGTAATTCAGCAGCAAAATTGATCGCTTCTTCCACATTAAAAATTTTACCTTCAATTCGAGCAATTTGAATTTCCGTGAGTAATTCCCCCAGTTTTGGGCTAGGCTTGATATTAAGTTCTCTCATTAAATCATTGCCAGAAATTAGGGGAATGGGATGGGCAACTTGATCGTCAGAATTAACATAACGGTTAATTAAAGGCGAAATTGCCTCTAGTGAAATTCCGGTAGCTACGGCTGAAACTGCGACAATGGGAAAAGCTTTTCCGGCTTCTCGAAACAGAAAATATTGCTCTCTTAAAGACATCTCATTAGCTAAGTTTGGCTTTAAATGTAACTGTGGTAAAAGTTTTAATATGGTAGTTACTGCTTTAATTTCAGCGCGACTGTAGGAGAGTTTTTGTAATTCTGCTTCAGCCAAAATCGGATCATTTGCGACTAAACAAGCAAGTTTGGCAAGACTTAACCAAGGAGTTTTGATCGTATCACGAATTGGTTGAGAAAGTTCGGTTTGTAAGTCAGGCCAAATATTTGTTAATGTGGTAGCTGCGGAGTTAACAGCGACAAGTTGAAGGAAACTTTTTTCTGTGGCGTGAATCAACCAAATATTAATTAATCCATCTTCCCAAGCAGCAGTTAACCAAGGAATTCCGGCGGGAGAATTGAGGAGATAACCTAATTCTACTCGGACTCGTTCAGCTGCAACTGTACCAATTAAAGGTGCGATTTCTTTAATTACAGAACGAGTTTCTGGTTGAATAGTAAAACCTAATTGGGCTGCTTGACGGTATGCTCTGAATAAGCGCAAAGGGTCATCTTCCAGGTTAGTAGGTGATACCATGCGGATGAGATTTTGCTTTAAGTCAGTGTAACCTTGTAGGGGATCGATTAGTTGATTGGTGTGGGGGTTGTAGGCGATCGCATTCATAGTAAAATCACGTCGCCGCAAATCAGTTTCTAACGAGTCACCTTCTTGCTGGGCAAAGTCAGCGGTAGCATTGGGAAAAACTACCCTAGCAATTTGTCTTTGGGGATCTAACAAAACAAATCCAGCTTTGTAGTGACTGGCGATTTTGCGGGCAACCTTAACGGCTTTTTCCGGGATAATAAAATCCAAATCCAAATAATCGCGCCGTCTCCCCAAAAGCGCATCTCGCACCGCACCACCTACCATGTAAGCAGATTCCGGCAAGAATTTTAAATCAAAAGGCCAATTTTCAGGAGACAAAGCCGAAAATTCTGTCTCTGCGTCCTCTGTGTCTCTGTGGTTCATGGTAGTTTTTTCAGATAATCGCAACAAAAACCAACCAAGGGACTAAGCGATCGCCCACTCGTCTAAGCTAGATTAACAAAAAAGCCACTGGAGAAGACGCTATGTGTATTTGCGTTAACTGCCATTATGTCGATCGCTGCATAACCTACCACGCCGTAGAAAAGCAGCATGAAGTACCTCACCTCACAGAAGATCCCGACTTTGAACCAATTGAACCCAGCATCAATGTTAACATTCGTCCCCAACAAGATTATGTAGAAATGGAATGGGATGTTGTTGGCTGCGTTAGCTTTAAACCAGAAATGGGTAAATGGCTGAAGTTACGTCCTGGTGAGTTAGTACCCACTTAAAAACTTGACACTCTCACCGCACTGCGCTACGCTGTGGCGGGAGATTCTTGCTTCAACGAGTGACCTTGCTTAATCGCTGTTTCCAGGTTTTAGTTGAGGGTCGTCTCTCCACAAGCGTTAATTTCGCTATGCCCTAGCGTATTTGATACATAGCTAAGTATTTGCAGCGCCTTAATTAAGATATTGATTGCAGCGTTTTCATCCCTGTCTAAAACCACCCCACACTTACAAACATGGGTGGGAACTGACAGGGATTTTTTCACCATTGCGCCACAACCAGAACATTTTTGACTGGTATATTGTGGAGGAACAGCAATAGCAACCTTGCCAAATTTCAGGGCAAAATATTCTAACCATTCCCTAAATAATGACCAAGAAGCATCACTAATTGACTTAGCTAAGTGA
>JBAVZX010000829.1:0-1872 GCA_049589015.1 Phormidium sp.
GTCTTACTTGGATTATGGAAACGACGCTGCAAACCTTGCCAAATCCAGTAACTACACAGGGCATAATTAACCAGCGAAAAACCGATAGCTGTCACCACATTACTACCCAATGGTAAGTAAAACCATTGCCAACTATCTAAATTCCTATAGGAAAAAGAAAAGCTATTTTCTACTGGACTTGAATTCACCACATAAGGCAAAACCGTATAAGGAGAAAATAGATTTATCCAATCTGTTGGCAGGTTAGTTATTGGCAGGAAACAAGTTAACCAAAGAAACATTAAAACTAAACCGCTACCTAACCAAGGTTGAAACCCACTAAAAGCCGAACTAAACAAACCAAATAGCAAACTGGCGCTGTAAAAGAAAAAGCAACTGGCAACAATAACAGCCCAATAAATGAGAATTGCCGCTAAAGGAATTCCTGCGGAAATACCCGCCCAAAAATGTAAAGGTAAAGCCAAAGCTGCGAATACATAAAGCAAAAAGGGAACGCCGATAATTTTACCTAATAAAATGCTTTGGCTAGTGCGAGGACTGAGGCGAATAAAATTCAAAGTTCCCCTTCTTTCTTCCTTGGCTAAATCGCCAATTAGCATATATGTACCTGCGATTAACAGGATAAAAATGCCACTTACACTCAGAATTGTAAATATTTCTATCCACCAAAGTTGCCAGTTAACGACAAGATTACCTAAGCTATCTCGGAGACATTCTTGCGAAGGTCCTGTACAATATTTGTTGTGAATTTTTTCAGTAGAGGAGACATCAATTGGCAATCCTCCCGCCATTATTAAAATGATAAATTGTCCCAAAAGGGAGATGATAGCGGCAATGATTAAATTTCGCGGTTTGAAGCGTCCTTTAATTTCTCGCCACATTTGGGGATTTAATTTACCGATTCTGTCCAACCAAGTTAATTTCATCATGTTTCCTCAAATTTCTAATTGGTAATTTGCGAGTAGCTATTGGCGGAAATTTTCCCACCAATAACCATTGATTTTTTTACAGGTTTCTTGCGGGTAAAGCTTTTCGTTCTTGCAATAAAGCTTTAGTAGTAGATTCTCCAGCAAGTCGCAGTTTTCGGGTTAATTGTACGGTTAATAATCCAATTACAGTCCACTGCCCTAAAGCTGCGACAAAAATTTGCATTGCTGGGGTTTCTTCCCAGTAGGTTGCTATGGGTGCTAATACAGAAAAGTACCAGAGAAAACTTAAACTTTTATCGGGATTAATTTGGAAGATTGCTAACACAATTAGGGGCAGAAAAATGGTGGCGCTTAATGCACTAATTGCCCAAATAATGTTGTTTTTAATGCGAACAAACAACAGTAATTGAGTTAGAACAGCATAGAGCATGACTAAAGTAAATGCGAAGGCTAAACTGACTAAAGTAGCAGTTTTATACTTAAACTCTGCTGCGGAACTTAAACTCCATAAGCTGATAAAAGTAATCGCAATTCCCAAATTAATTCCTATTGCGACTAATGCAGGGCTTTTTTCTCCAAACATCAAATCTTTAATTAGGGACTTACCCTGGTTTTGATGTCGGTAACGCGCCCAATCATGTAACACTTGACGATGAGGGGAAAGAATGCCAATTAAAACCAAAAACAGTAGGAAGTTTAAGGCACATAAAAACATGAAGTGTTGAAACAGCCAGTCTTTTGCTGAAAGATGCTCGTAGGTATATCCAGGTACGGTAAATCCGATTAAGGAAACCTGAAAACAAGCTGTTAATAAATAACTTTGACCCTTACTGAAGATAGTTGTAATTGGGTTACGAAAGCAGCGATTTAAACCTTGCCAAATCCAATAACTCCACAGGGCAAAGTTCAGCAAAGAGAACGAAACTAGAATCGCCCAATTTTC
>JBAVZX010000830.1:0-6727 GCA_049589015.1 Phormidium sp.
AGATTGACCGATTTTTATGCTATTTTTGTGAGCGATCGCACTTACTAAAGCACCTGATTTTAGTTTTTTCGATCGCTCTTGCATAATCGAAGTATCAGAGGCATAATTATTACCAAACTTTTCCCGATAAGTAGTGTAAGCCCAAGCTGTAGAAACTCCTAAACTACGATATTTTGCTAAGACAACGTAGAGGTTATCTAAATCTGGTAATGGCGATAATATTTCTCCTCTTCCAGTAGCAATTGCTGTACCTCCAGCGATGCAAAAAGGTACATCAGAACCGAGTAAGGCGGCTAATTCTTGTAATTCTGATTGGGTTAATCCTAAATTCCACATTAAGTCTAAACCTATTAATACAGCGGCGGCATTTGTGGAACCTCCTGCTAACCCAGCAGCAACGGGAATTCGCTTATCTATTTCAATATCAATTCCGCCGAATTTGGCAAATGATTCGGGAAATTGTTCTGCCATTAATTTAGCTGCACGATAGGCAATATTTGTGTGATCTAGTGGTACTTCGGGATGGTGACAATGCAGGCGGATATTATCGGTGCCGTTGGCATTAATTTCAATACAATCGGCTAATTCTATGCTTTGCATAATCATTGCCAATTCGTGATAACCATCGGGGCGCATCCCTAAGATTTCTAGATAAAGATTGATTTTAGCTGGGGCAATTAAGGTGTAAGAACGCATTTGTTTGACAGTTTTTAGGTGGCAGGCAAAGCTTAAGTTTCCACAGTTGCGGATACTGTTAGTTTTTGGCTTAATTCTACCCATTGTTGCACGCTGAGGTCTTCGGCGCGAACTTGGGGATTTATTTCTAATTGTTCCAGGATTTGGGTCAAGCGATCGCGTTCCACTACACTTTTTAAATTATTTCGTAACATTTTCCGTTTTTCGGCAAAACCGACTTTCACTAAAGTATCTAAAAACTTGGGGTTTTCCGCAGGGTAATGAATTTGCGGTTGTAGACGTACTACGGCTGAATCTACTTTTGGTGCCGGATAAAAGTCTTTAGCTGGTACGGAGTATATTAACTCACAATCTGCTAAGTATTGTACTCTAACCGATAAGGCTCCAAAGGCTTTTGATGATGGTTGGGCGTATAATCTCTCTGCAACTTCTTTCTGGACTAATAATACTATTAAATCGTAAGGTTTGGTTGCGGGTTTGGCAATTTTACCTAAGAGTTTTTCAAGGATTGGCCCAGTAATATTGTAGGGAATATTTGCTACTACTTTATTGGGGTTTTGAAATTGGGGAAAGTTGGCTAATTGCGGATCTAAATCGAAGTTGAGAAAATCTCCCTGTAACAGGAGGAAGTTTTCAGTTTTTCCGATTTTTTTTACTAAATTTTGGCACAAGTCGCGATCGATTTCCACCGCCACGACTGATTCAGCTAATGGTAAAAGATAGCGGGTTAAATTGCCTGTTCCGGGGCCAATTTCTAAGATGCGATCGCTTTTACTTATTTGGGCTGCTTTGACAATTTCATTTAAGGCTTTTTCACTCTTGAGCCAATGTTGAGCAAACTGTTTCCGAGGACGAAAAGACATGACAATTTTAGATTAGGGATTTTCGATGATGCAAAAATATGCGAAGATACTAATTGTAGCGTATCAGAGGCACATCACAATTTTTTCTCAACTATAGCAATTCTAAATGGACTGTGAAAACTCCTCATTCTCTTCTCTCTGTGTCCTCTGCGTCTGGGACGGTTCAAAAAATATTGTTCATAAATGATTGAGGATCGCTATAGGAGTAGAAAAATCTTAATTAATCCCTTTATTAGAGGCGTTATTGATGTCTAATTCTCCAATTTTAGAACCTCGAACAATTAGTAATAGTGACGGATTAAATGAGTTTAATAGCTTATTTAATAATGATGTCGTTGCGGCGGATGATGCAGCTTTAAAACTTAAGGTTTATTGGCAGAAGTGGGCAACAGCTTTTGATGCTCAATGGTTTGAACCGACAGAAAATAATGCTAAAATTTTGTTGGGTAAAAAGTTAGCTTTAGAGGTAGAACAGGCTAAGTTTAAAGTTGCCAAAACAATTAAGTTAGCCTTAACAGGGGAATCAGTAAAAACGTCATTTACTTTACCGAAAAATCCGGTGAGTAATGATGAAGCGATAGCGGCTTTTTACTCAATTTTTAAAAGTCGAGAAGCAGCGGATAAGGAAGTAAAGAAGTTAGTTATTAATTGGGATAAATGGGCGATCGCATTTGGCGGAGAATTTTTTGCGGCTGATGATTACAATGCTCAAGTTGTCGCCGGAAGATTAATTGCCAAGGCGATGAATGATGCCAGAAAAAAAGTCACTAATGCGATTATGCAAGCAATTGCTGGCAAGCCAATTCCTCCCTTTACCGAAATAGAAAATCCTGAAACTAATCTATTGCCAATGGGTTTGGAACAGGCGAAAGATAGATTACAAGTTTATAAGGATTTTATTACTATTGCCCTTAATCAAAGAGCAAACAATGATAATCCAGCTTTGTTATATCAAGGGTTACAAAGTTCTCCTTACAAGCAACAAATTAAAGATTATCCTGAACGGTTATCAACTAAAGATTATCAGCAAATTGGAACGGAAAAAGAGTCTGAGGAAACCGAAAAATTTAACCCTTATCCCCCTGTAGGAGAAGTACCAAAAATTAACGAAGGTTTAGATTTTTTGCATGAAGATATTCAGGAAGCTTGTGTTTGTGTGGCTAATTTTGGGGCGGAAAATTTGCTAACCTATTGGTTAGGGAGAAACGCTTTCACAAAAGGTCAGTTTTGGAGTGCGACAAAAATTTTTCCCATTCTCAATGTTGTGTCTAGGGTAAATGCTAATTCACCAAATACTGATATTGATGATTGTGTAATTCGCGATCGCGATCAGCGCAAAAGAGATGTACCATTTTATGAGTTAGTATGGGATGTGGTTAGTTATGGCGATCGCATCGCTAGTTCTAATTCCTTAGCAGCTATGTTTAGGCGCTTTGAGACTCGTCAAGGATTAGAAAATTGGGTCAAAAAAATCACCGGAAACAAAAACTTAGAATTTCGTGGTGGATATGGTGAACCACCTTATCTTTCTCGCCCAGAAATTTATGATTTAAAGCAAAAAAAAGTTGTCTTATCTGCTACCTCAGAAGGTACTCCCGGTGAAAATTTAGTCACCGCTTATGACTTAACTCGCTGCATTACCATGTTAGGTTGGCATC
The DNA here is from genome assembly GCA_049589015.1 of Phormidium sp. Taxonomy (GTDB): domain Bacteria; phylum Cyanobacteriota; class Cyanobacteriia; order Cyanobacteriales; family Aerosakkonemataceae; genus Floridanema. Next base: position 3,218 of record JBAVZX010000830.1, read on the forward strand.
AACATCTACCTTCAGAAATAAAACTACCAAATGCCCAATGGAATAGTTTAGAAAGCATCGTTAGGGCAATGGGAACCGATGCCTGTCGCTACACTGATTTGGCAATTAAGCAACTAGGAATAGATAAATTCATTAGTTCCCCAGTAATTATTTCTAAATTGGGAAATGGCTATAGCAATAGTAGGAATAGATACGAAATTGTTTATGTGATGCTGATACAATTCACCGATGAACTTTCTCAGACGGAGAACAATTCAGCTAAATTGAGAAGTTTTGCTTTAACTCTCAGAGGCGCAAGCAACAATGCAGTCAAACTTGATGCGAGAATGGCCGCCGAAGTAACAGAAATTTTGCGGCGAGTAGTAACTAATGAGTTGGTTTGAATTGTAAATAAATCTTAAGATTTAACAAAATTTTCCATTTTCACAATTTTGGTGTTCCAGTATACTAAAATACTGCTTAATAGCACATAAAATACCAAATTCCAGTTACCAATTCGCCAATCTCTAGACTGATGAACTTGAGGAGTAGAGTAATAAACAGATGAGCAAAAACATTAGTCGGCGCAAGTTTATTTTGTACGGTTCTGCCACATTAGGTACAACTATTTTATTGAAAGCTTGTGGTAATAATACAACCCCAACAGCACAAACTACCACAGGAACTCCCGCAGCAAACACAACTCCCACAGCAGCACCAGTAGTTGCTACCGGAGACACTATTAAAGTCGGAATTTTGCACTCTTTAAGCGGCACAATGGCAATTAGTGAAAAGAGTGTTGTCGATGATGAACTATTAGCAATTGAAGAAATTAATAAGTCAGGCGGTGTTTTAGGTAAACAAATTCAACCAATAGTTGAAGATGGTGCTTCTGACTGGCCAACTTTTGCCGAAAAAGCTAAAAAATTAATCGACCAAGATAAAGTGGTTACTATTTTTGGCTGTTGGACTTCTGCTAGTCGCAAAGCAGTATTGCCAGTTTTTGAAGAGAAGAAACATATGCTATGGTATCCTGTGCAATACGAAGGACAGGAGTGTTCCAACAACATTTTCTACACTGGTGCTGCACCCAATCAACAAATTGAACCATCTGTAGATTGGCTGATACAAAATAAAGGAAAAGAATTTTTCTTAATTGGTTCAGATTACGTTTTCCCCCGGACTGCTAATAGTATAATTGCCGCACAAGTAGAAGCTAAAGGTGGCAAAATAGTCAATAAAACTGGCAGTGAAAATGGAGATTATTTGCCTTTAGGCGGTACAGAAGTCACCTCAATCATTAGTAAAATCAAACAAGCTTTGCCCAATGGTGGAGTAATTTACAATACTCTGAATGGTGATAGTAATGTAGCATTTTTCAAACAAATGAAAGATGCTGGATTGACACCGGATAAATATCCTACAATGTCCGTTAGTATTGCGGAAGAAGAAGTCAAAGCCATTGGAGTGGACTATCTTAAAGGTCATTACGCCGCCTGGAATTATTTCCAAACAGTTGATTCACCAGAAAATCAAAAATTTGTCCAAGCTTTCAAAGCTAAATATGGCGCGGATAGAGTAACAAACGACCCAATGGAAGCTGCTTATATTGCTGTTTACTTGTGGAAACAAGCAGTAGAACAAGCTAAAACAACTGATATTGAAGCAGTGAGAAAAGCCGCTTTAGGACAAACTTTAGTTGCGCCCGGTGGTAAGGTAACTATGGATACTAACCATCACATTTATAAGACTGTTCGCATCGGTGAAGTTGGCGAAGATGGCTTGTTTAAAATTATTTCTGCTAGTACTGCGCCTGTTAAACCTATACCCTGGAATCAGTATGTAGCAGAAACTAAGGGATATTCTTGTGATTGGTCTGACCCCAGTAAAGGAGGCAAATTCCTGGTTAAACCTTCTTAAAAATGGCATGGTTTTCGGGTGGGCTTGGCTCACCCATTTACTAATTAAAAATAAGGTGATTTATCTAAGTTGTTGATTTTAGGAATGCTTGTTTAAACTTCAGAGGTAAAAGTGCAATGGTAGAATTTTTGAATGTAATATTTAGCGGAATTAGTATTGGTTCGGTTTTATTAATTGCGGCGTTGGGACTAGCCGTGGTTTTCGGATTAATGGGTGTAATTAATATGGCTCATGGTGAGTTAATTATGCTAGGGGCTTATACAACTTTTGTGGTGCAAAATGTTTTTAAGGGTTTGGGAAGTCCTTTATCTGAAACTTATATTATTTTGGCGATACCAATTGCTTTTTTAGTTACAGCTTTGGTGGGATTATTATTAGAAAGAGGTGTGGTGAGATTTCTTTATGGTAGACCATTAGAAACTTTGTTAGCAACTTGGGGTGTGAGTTTAATTTTGCAACAGTTTGTTCGCAGTGTTAACTGGGTTTTAGTAATTGGTATTACCTTATTTTGTTTGCTGTTTTTTGGTGCTTGGTTGGTGGTGTCTCGTCGCCCAGATTTTGCCAGAATTCGTAACTGGTTTTTCACAATAATGCTACCTTTATCAGCAGCTATTTCAGTAGTAATAAATGTGGTTTTAGCGCAAACTTACAAATTAACAGTTACTCAACCTTGGTTTGGCGCTCAAAATGTTAACGTTACTGCACCTAAATGGTTACAAGGTGGTTTAAATATTGGTGATTTACGATTTCCTTATACGAGGTTATTTATCATCTTTCTCACTATTTTATGTGTGGCGGGAATTTATTATTTTTTCCAACGTACAGCATGGGGTTTAAGAATTCGTGCAGTTACGCAAAATCGCAGTATGAGTTCTTGTTTAGGAATTCCGACTCAAAAAGTAGATGCTTTAACTTTTGCGCTGGGTTCGGGTTTAGCTGGAGTAGCTGGTTGCGCGATTAGTTTATTAGGTTCTGTGGGGCCAAATACCGGACAAAATTACATTGTCGATACATTTATGGTGGTAGTAGTTGGTGGTGTCGGAAAATTAGTCGGTAGTATTGTTGCGGCACTGGCAATTGGTACGGTTAGTTATATTATTGGTTCCAATGCTTTAGCACCTTTACTATCACCAATTCCACCTTTAGCAGATTTCTTTGCTTTTTTTGCAACTACCAGTATGGCAAAAGTTATGGTATTTGCTTTAATTATTGTCTTTTTACAAGTGCGTCCGGCTGGTTTGTTCCCCCAAAAAGGTCGCACGGTGGATGCTTAATTGTGCTGAGAATTATTGGGTAATTAGAGAGAGTTAATGGAAGGAGGGGAGAATGCAAGAAGATGAAAATAACTCAAATATTCGGAAAATTTATCACTTTCCTCGCGTGCGAAAAAAAGCAGAAAGTTGGCAAGGTAGGGAAACTGTAGTTGAAACTGTAGTTGCCAAGGATACGATGCCAAAATTTCAGGGTTTAAAGTTAAAATACCCGGTTTCTACTAAACACAAGTCTATTTTAATAGAAGCGGGAATTGTGAGTGCGATCGCTCTAATTACCATCTTTCTCATCCCCCCTTTACTAACCGTTGTTGGACAAGCATTTCGCGTCAGTTTACTC
>JBAVZX010000831.1:0-13699 GCA_049589015.1 Phormidium sp.
TCTCAAAGAGGTTTCTACAGGGCAGATCCAGGTTAGAAAAGTGGTACGGGTAGGCAATGAAAATACCGATTTTGCTGTTCCTACGGGAATACGATTTACATCCTACATTGCTCAATTCTTGCCGGAAAATAATGCCAGCTACCAGGCTAATTTGTTTTTCAAATACAATGACGGCAGCAATTCAAGAGTATTTAGTAAAACAATTGCAGGTAAACGGTTCCAGCGTGAAGTAGGAGCTTTTCGTTCTCCCACTGCAAGGCAACCTTTTCAGATCAACTTTAATGTTTCTAGTAATCGCAACAATGCCTATCAGGTTGCAGTGATGGCTTGTCGATAGCTAAAATTGACACTCTCCCGTCAAGCTGGCGCTGTGACGGGAGTCTTCTTGCTCCTTTGAGATAATTGAGAGTTTTGAGTTTTAAGTTAATCAACAATGGTGTGATACCAAATCCGGGTTAGCTACCCCCTATATCTTATGCGATTGAAATCGCTACTATACAAACAAAGTCCGCCTACGCGGACTAAAGAATAACAGGGGTATTTAAGCCGGATTTGGTATGATTCTGCAAAGCAGAATCACACCATTGTTGATTACTGTCGTGCCATAACGATCCGCATTTCAGCTTCTGTGTCCTTAATGAGATCGCCACTGACATCGAACGTAACGTTGTACAGTTTACCTGTGAATGGGAATGGCCCCTTGTACTCATCAGTGACGGGCGATCCCGGATCGGCACCAATGGCAATCCCGCTTGCTAATCCAAGGGCGATCGGATTGGTAAATTCCATCTCCACCTGACCGACCAGTTTGCCGTCAATGTAGAGTTGCCCTCGACCAGGAGCACCCTTACCTTGGCGGATTTGTGGTTCGCCCGTCTTTTCAAACTCATAGCGCAACTGGTGGCGACCCTCTGGTATTACCACATCAGAATCAATGTGATAGAGCGTGCGTGCGACGTAGCTATAGGTATAGCGCAGTTTGCCATCCTGAACGAAGAACGTATAGCCCCCATCAATGCCACCCTGGGAAATCAGTACGCCCTGATCACCAGATTTGAAGTCCACATCGGCGGTGATACTGTGCGATCGGTTGAGGATAATCGCTGCTGCGTTGACTGGCACTTCCTGGGTGCCAGGATAGTAGGTGTAACTTGTGCGGGGGAGAGCGATCGTTGGACGTTCATCGACCATCCGCTGCTGACCGCGCCCATCTATGGGCAGAACGTTGTATTTACCTGCCTCCACATACCACTGAGCAATGAGTTCAATCAACTGCGCCCGGTTTTCGGCGGCGACGTTGTGGTTTTCGGCAAAGTCCTCAGCTACATGGTACAGTTCCCATTTTGTGGCATCCAACTCAGTTAATTTCTCTGCCGAGATTGGCATCCCAAATGGCTGTCCCGCTTCCGTAAAGGAAGGCCCAGGCCAGGGACAGACTGCCCGCCAGCCATTGTGATAGATGGAGCGATGCCCCATCATCTCGAAGTACTGAGTGGTATGCTGGCTGGGAGCATCGGTGGTGTCAAAGGTGTGGGCAAAGCTAACACCCTGGATTGGCGATTGTGCTACCCCCTTGATACTGTCTGGGGGTTCCAACCCCAATGTCTCCAAGACCGTCGGCACCATGTCGATCGCATGAGTATATTGCGTGCGAACTTCTCCTTTTGCCTGAATGCCTTGAGGCCAATGCACAATGAACGGATCGCTGATGCCACCCCGATAGGTTTCTCGTTTCCAGCGACGGAAGGGTGTATTTCCGGCAAAAGTCCAGCCCCAAGCATAGTGATTAAAGTATTTTGGCCCACCTAGTTCATCGATCGCTGCCAGGTTTTCCTCTAAGGACTCAGGCACACAGTTGAAGAACATATTTTCGTTCACCGATCCGGTAGGACCCCCTTCAGAACTGGCTCCATTGTCAGACAGCACCATAATCAAGGTATTGTCGAATTCGCCGATCGTTTTCAAGAAGTCCAGCAACCGCCCAATATGGTGATCGGTATGGGTCAAGAATCCAGCAAACACTTCCATCATGCGGGCATAGAGCTTTTTCTCATCAGCGGAACACTGATCCCAAGGTTTCACATCTGGGTCGTGGCGCGACAGTTCCGCATCTGGTGGCACAATCCCCATTTCCTTCTGTTTGGCAAACACTTTCTCGCGGTAAGCGTCCCAGCCATCATCAAACTGACCTTTGTAGCGATCGACCCATTCCTGGGCGACATGGTGCGGCGCGTGCATAGCCCCAGGGCAGAAGTACATGAAAAAAGGTTTGTTGGGGGCGACCTGCTTAGAATCAGCAACAAAACTAATGGCTTTGTCTACCAGGTCTTCGGTGAGATGGTAGCCTTCTTCTGGGGTTTTGGGTGGTTCAACTCGGTGATTATCGTAGGTCAGGTCGGGGTAATACTGGTGAGTATCGCCGCCCATAAAGCCGTAGTACCGCTCAAATCCACGTCCTAAAGGCCAGCGATCGTAAGGGCCAGCCGCAGAAATTTGCTCGGCTGGGGTCAGGTGCCACTTGCCAATGGCATAAGTATTGTAACCATGCTGCAACAGCATTTCCGAGAGCATCCCATTTTCAAAGGGGATATTGCCGTTGCCGCCAGGAAAGCCTGTAGAACCTTCCGTAATGCAAGACATGGCGTTGGAATGGTGGTTGCGTCCAGTCAAAACACAGCTGCGGGTTGGTGAACACAGGGCTGTAGTGTGCATATTGTTGTAACGCAACCCATTGGCAGCCAAACTATCTAGAATGGGTGTTGCGATCGGACTACCGTAGCAACCCAGTTGCCCAAAACCAGTGTCATCTAGAATGATGAACAACACATTGGGTGCGCCTTCTTTCGATCGCAACGGCTTAGGCCATGCCGGGGATGAGACATCAACTGTGCGACCAATCACGCCATTAAAAGCAGTTCCAGGTTTGTATTCTTTGAGTGTCATCTGTATTCTCCTGAAGTATCAGTAAATTCCGATAATTCTCTAAAATCGCTTGACTGCTGGGGGTACCCAGCGACCATCAAGCACCTGGGCTTTAGGCGCGTACAGGCGCATAGTTAAGCCCAGCTTTCCCTGAGCAGGAGATGGTAGCCAGTTTGATTCTTTATCAACTCCGGGCGAGTCGTGCTGGATGTAAATGTCCAGGGAACCATCGGCGTTATAAGTTAGTGGGTCGCGATCGCCAATGGCAAAGCGATCGAGCGAGTTAGCTACCTGGAAGCCCTCCGCGTCATACATAGTAAGCGACCAAAACGCTTCTACTGGGGGAAGTTCTGCCGGACTGAAGTGAAGCACATATCGGTTTCCACCCTCGATCGGTTGTCCGTTGGCATCGACCAGATTTAATGGGTAGATCGCGTCCTGGGGTTGGTTAGCACCAAGACCAACCATAGCTACAATTGCTCGCTTTAGGTAATAGTTGCCATAGACACCCATTGTGTCCGTATTCATCTGCCAGCCGTTGACCACTTGCGCCAAGGTCGGTATCTTAGCGTACATCAGTTTGAGTCCATCCACTACAGCCTGTTCCAGTCCTGCTTTAACCGCAGGTGCAGCCCCATCAAAGTCAAAACTCTTGCCCGGTATGATCCCAATCCGTCCCAGATGGGCCATTGTAGACCAGTCAGTGATATGGGGCGGGTTGAGCTTCATCAATTCAGCCCCGTAACTAAAGTACTGGGCGGCGGTCATAGTATTTACTTGGTTGAGGGGCGGTGTCTTCATATCCACTGTGGGGTCAATTGCCACTGGCTTTGGTTCCCAAGCCTGCCCCCATTGAGATAGCGGTGTGATCCGATACCCATCCTGCACTTGATGAACTGCTGGATAATCCTTTGGCCCATTAGTTTGGGTACGACCAATAATCCAGATGTATGGCGTTGGCGATTCGATTATCTGCACGCCATCAGGCAGTTTGCCCTGCCAGCCTTTTGGGATCACAGCGAAGTTGGCGGCGTGAGTGCCGCTGGTGCGTTTTCCGGGTACTGCGAATACATCAGACCACATATCCATCAGGGGCAGCAGATAGTAGCGATCGTTCGTGTCCGGTGCAGACACAATCATCGGTTCTTGCGTCAAATCGAGCCATGCCGAGGAATAGAGTGTGTCGAAATTCGGTCGCACGACTTCCCGAAAATCAGCAGGTGGAAACGTCCGCAGGTGATGAAAGGCATTCATCGGTCCCATACCTGGCTTCGTGTCGGGTGCATAGTTGGTCGTAACTCGTCGGGTCACGTCCATCGAGATCAGCGGGTAGAAGTAATGATAGGCTTCGATACCGATTTCGCAAGCATCTGTCTGGTTCAAGGTTTGATTGTTCATCGTTATATTTAATTGTTCATCGTTATATTTAATAGAAATTACAGCTATTTGCCTAAAACGGGAGAGCGGGGGAGATGGAGAGAGATCTAGTGCTAGAAACTCCCCTATCCCCCCACCTCCCTATTGCCGTGCCATTGCCACCCTTAGTCGCTCTTCCGGGTCAATGAAGTGATCGTGGTCATCCTTACCTACATCAAGCTGTACCCAGTGAATTTTGCCCGTGAACTTGCTGCTATGAGCCGTGTAATCAGGGCTGACACAGGTGCCTGATTCGTAGCCAATGTCCGTGGTTTCGTCTGCCGAGAAAATCATTGGTTGAGTTGCCTCAACCCGCCCCGTGCCGACAGATTGACCATCGTAGTACAGAGTAACGTTGCCCCCTTTGGCAAGACCACCGCCATCATAGGCAAACTCCATCCGCACCTGATGCTTTCCTTGGGGGATGGGAGCCGTCGCTTCGGTGGGAAACTCGTGGATGCCCAGCACATTGTAAGTAAACTTGAGTTTGCCCTCTTTGGTGTAGACGCTCCAGCCGCCGAATCTGCCGCCCTGAGCGATGATCACACCGTTGGCGGGTTTGTCTTTCACCTCGATTTCGGCGGTAATGGAGAAGGACTTGTTTTTAATGTTGATGACGCTGTTTTCCGACAAGCGTCCCATTCCAGCGAAGAAGATTTGCGAGTTACCGTGAACCAGTGAGGGTCGTCCAGCCGTAGTCGGATCAATACGCTCGGTTTGGCGATCGTCCAAAGGCAAGACATTATACTTCACTGCCTCGATCAAAAACTGGCGCTGCAATTCATGCAATTTCTCCGGCATCTGCTGAGCGAGGTCACACGCTTGCGACCAGTCTTTGCTGCCGTCGTACAGTTCCCATACGTCTTCATCGAAGGGCACCATCTTCTGTCCCACCATGATCCAGGGCGTGCGGTGCTTGGTGATGGCGCTCCAGCCTTTGTAGTAGATGCCTCGGTTGCCAAACATCTCGAAGTACTGCACATCATGCTGTTCGGGGGCACTGGCATCGTTAAAGCTGTACACCATGCTGGTGCCTTCGTAGGGGCTTTGCAGCACACCGTTGACCATTGTTGGCTCAGGAATTTCAGCAATTTCCAATACCGTTGGCGCAACATCAATCACATGACTGAACTGGTTACGAATACCGCCCTTTTCCTGAATGGCTTTGGGATAGCGGACGATCGTACCATTACGGGTACCACCCCAATGAGAAGCGACCTGCTTCGTCCACTGGTAAGGCGTATCCATTGCCCACGCCCAGCCCACGGCAAAGTGGTTGTAGGAGTCGGGTGAGCCAAAATCATCTAGTTTCGACAGCATGAACTCAGGCGTTTCCAAGGATGCCATGCCGTTGAAATTCGCCATTTCGTTAAATGCGCCCTGGTGGGTGCCTTCAGCAGATGCGCCATTGTCACCGATGATGATGTAAATCAGCGTATCGTCCAAAATCTCTAGATCTTCTAAAGCTTGGATGACTCGCCCAACGTGATAGTCGGTGTGTTCCAAGAACGCTGCATATACTTCCATCTCCCGTTCCAGCACGGGCTTGAGTTTGGGGTCCATGTCATCCCAGGCAGGGATCTCAGCATGACGTGGTGTTAGTTCTGCATCTGAGCTAATTACTCCCAATTCTTTTTGTTTGGCAAAGGTAATCTCTCGCTGTTTGTCCCAACCGTGAGCAAATTTGCCTTTATACTTTTCGATCCACTCCTTCGGTACATGGTGGGGGGCATGGGTGGCACCTGGGGAAAAGTACATAAAGAACGGCTTATTGGGCATTAGGGCTTTCTGCTGACTCACCCAAGCGATCGCCTTATCTGCCAAATCTTCGGTTAGGTGATAGCCTTCTTCAGGGGTTGCAGGGGGTTCGATCGGGATTGTCCCTTCGTACAAAGCCGGGTCCCACTGATTGTTTTCACCACCGATAAAACCGTAAAAATATTCAAAGCCACCACCGCCTGTGGGCCAAGCATCAAAGGGTCCCATTGGTGAAGTTTGCCACACGGGTACTTCATGGCACTTACCAAACATGGATGTTGAGTAGCCATTCAGCTTCAGGGTCAAGGCCAGGGGCGCTTTAGTGTTGGGACGCACGGAGCATTGACCGGGGGCAGCAGTAGCAGTTTCGGTGATGTTGCCCATACCGACCGAGTGGTGGTTGCGTCCGGTTAGCAATGCCTGACGGGTGGGCGCACAGAGGGCTGTGGTGTGAAAGCGGGTATATTTTAGTCCCTCCGCTGCTAGCTTCTCGAAGATGGGTGTGTTGCAAGGCCCACCAAAGGCACTGGAAGCCCCAAAGCCTACATCGTCGAGCAGGACGATCAGTACGTTGGGCGCACCCGCTGGCGGACGCAAATCTCGAATTGGGGGATACTTCGTATCTGGGTTTTTGGCATCGTAGGTGGTTAAGCCGAAATGAGTTTGGTCAGGAATCGGCAAAATTTGGCGTTGAACTTTGTCGTTTTGTGACATTTTGAATCTCCTAGTTTGACTTTCTGAATGGCACTCAAAAACTGAAATGGCAGATGCTAAGTAGGGCTTGCTGAAAAAATGTAAAAGATAATACAGGCCAGGGTTTTGAGTCTTTTTTGAGTAAATAACTCAAGTTGCTAGTTATTAATTTTGGGTAAATTTGTGGTTTGTAGGGTGCGTCAGACCGAAAATTTTGGGCAAGTAACAGTAATTTTTAGTTCTGACGCACCCTACGGATGATAACTGCCCGATGAAAGTCCAAGTTGTCGAAGAGTTTTTCGACAGAGGGTTGATCGGGAAAACCATCAAAAAAGTTCAGCGTTCCCAGGCGAGTTTCCACCGTATCTGGCGATCCGATACCTGGTGGGATGGGGGTGGTCATTTTGTAAGAGTTCATTTAATTGCCTCTGAGTCATCTGTTTTGAGAGAATTCATGGTTTTTTTACGCCAGGTTGTGTAAGGGATGGATACGATCGCAGCGATTAAAATATAAGTAATCACTGTGTTGAGAATGCCACCTTTGACATAATCTAAATTGGGAAAATTCAAACTGATCAGGAGAACGGCTAAACCAGCATTGCGACTCACTGTTGCATAGGCAAGAACAGTTTGAGTATCCGGTTGCGGGCCACCTAAGAAATGTCCACATACTAGGGAACCAATGCTCATCAAAGCTATTGCCAAGTAAGCTGGTAATCCGGCATTAATAACTTGATCCAGGTTGACAACCAGTAGAACGATCACCAACAGCAACAGCAGAAATTGGGCAATTTTAGTTATGGGTTCTACTAGGTCATCTGCCAACTTGGGTAGATAATGAGCCAGCAAAACCCCTATCCCCATCGGTAGTAACTGAGCGGAAAAGATTTGTTTGGCAATTTCTTGGGGCGACAACCATGCGTGATTCGGATAGAACTGAGCCAAAATTAGGGCAGTTAAGGGAATGCTAATAATTGCTAGTGTGCAGACAGCAAATTGTAAGCTGGCAACGAAGTCTGCATTTCCCCCTGCTTTCAAACTCTTCAAGGGAATCGCGGGGGCACCCGGACAAACCATCATTGCTCCAATGCCAATTCGTTCTGGTACTGTTAAACCTGGAATAAACGTGACTAATACACCTAATAATGGCACGGCAATAAATACTGAAAATAGCGATCGCAATAGGAGAGATGGTTGCTTCCATAACCAAACCACGTCCACCAACGTCCAATTAAGTCCCATTGAAAACATCAAGGCAAAGAGGGTCAGTTTGGCATAGTTGCTAAATAAAGTCCTGATCAACTCACGGGTGGGGTTGGGTGGTTCAGCTTGCTCTGAGATCCCTGGAACCTTACGAGCAATCTCAATCCGGTTACTGACTTGTTCATAGACTACAGTTCCTCCCTGCAAAATGATTAATTGTGAAAAGCCTTGGGGGTTAATAGTAACGGTAAATTGTTGATCTCCTATCGTGGCAATGTATTTCGTTTGGTCTTTTTTCGGGTTGTCTGCTGGAGTAATGGAGACTGGAACTTTATTTAATTTTTGTGTTTGGCTGGCTTTGTCATAAATATTGAGATAAGCTTGATCTCCTTCTCGAAATACTCTGACTGCATAGCGATCGTTTTGGAACAACAAAGCTGTATCTGAAGTCGATATTTCAGACTGGGCAATCAACTCCTGAGCATAGACTTTCTGATTGATTGCAAAATCAGGATTGCTTGTGGCAGAGGAAGCGATCGTACAGGTGTGCAGTATCCCTGTTAGGATCAACGTAACTGCAAGGCAACTAATCAGAAAACCTTTTTTAGCAACTATTTTAGAAATGAGATAAGGATTGAATTTAAACATAAGTTTTTCTGGCTAAAGCACATTCATTGTTCAACAAGCACAGTCCAAGTTCTTGTCATTTCATGCCAAAGAAAACTAGACCTTGTAAAGAAATATATCAAAACAAGAAATCAATCTTTACACTCGTTGAATCAGCATGAGATTTGTTTGCGATTTATTTCAATTTTCCAATTTTCTTGTCACTTCACGCCAACTTTGTTATTCTTCAAATAACAATAAAACTGAAAAATCAAATTTTGACATCTACCAATATTGATCATCTTGATTGTTGGACAACGATAAATTATCTATTTTTAGATCTTGTGATGAAAACTATCCCTTTCGTTCGAGCAAGTGTACTATTGACATTCATCAAATTTCTTGATCAAATTGGCGCACCTACAGAACGCTTTCTAAAAAAAGCACACTTACCCGTTTGTGGTCTAGATAATCCAGAAAATTTGCTGCCGCTAAACCAGTGTTTTGCTTTTGCGGAACTGGCGGCTCACTCAGAAGGAATTGAAAATCTTGGGGCAATTGTCGGTTACAAAACTCAACTTTCTCAATTGGGAGCTTTTGGGGCTCTAGTTTCTCAATCCTTGACGCTGTATGAACTATTTGGCAAGTTAATTCAGCTACATAAAACATTGGTGACTGGTGAGCAAATCTGGTTTACCGAAGACGGCAACTGCCTCTGGCTCCATCACCAATTCACTGTTCCTGACCATATTCAAACTTACCAGGCGCAATACTTTTCCAACCTGGTGTATTTGAATATTATTCGTTTAGGCGCAGAATACGATTGGCAACCGGATCAATTTCATTTAAAAATTGGCAGAAACAAAGTGTTTTTAAGCCTTGATTGTTTATCGAATACACCTATTCATTTCCACCAATCCAGTAATGCCATCTGCTTCTCCAAAGATTTGTTGAGTAAACCCTTAAACTACGCAACAAAACTTTCCCTCACTGGCAATGCAGAAGAGACGTTGAAATTAACTTCTCCTTCTGACAATTTTACTGATTCACTCCGCCAACTGATTCTACTCCTCTTACCGGAAGGCTACCCCAGTCTTACCATTGCCGCACAAGCAGCTGGGTTAACTATTCGCACCTTTCAAAGACGATTGGAAAACAACAATCTTAACTATTCACAGTTAGTTGAACAAGTTAGATTTGAGCAAGCGATACATCTACTGCAAGACCGGACGAATCAGTTGATTGATATTGCATTTGACTTAGGTTATACTGATGCTGCAAATTTCTCAAGAGCTTTCAAACGTTGGACAGGCGTTTCACCCCGTAAGTTTCGTGACTTGCATTTTCAGGGATAGAGTTTTTTCTTGGGCTAATGGCATTTTAATGATAAGAAATGTAGAATATGTTTGCTGCAATGATTGAACAGTCAATCATTATCACGAATAAACTGCCATGACCTGCATCCCCTTAACTCGGGCAAATGTTATACATGGAGTTATTGCACTTCTTCAAGAGCTAGATGTATCTATTGATCATCTTTTTGCAGAAGCAAAACTGCCATTATCTGAACTCCATGATCCTGAAGCATTGCTGTCACTGAAGCAGGTACTTTACTTTATTGAAATTGCTGCAGTCACAGAGGGTATAGAACAATTTGGTTTGTTAGCGGGACAACAGACTAAGATTGCTAATTTGGGTGCATTTGGTCGTTTACTCTGTCATTCACTTACCTTGCACGATGCGATTAATACCTTGATTCGTTTAATTTCTAGCTATAATTCTGGCGATCGCATTTGGGTGAAACAACAAGGAGAAAATGTATGGCTATGCCGAAGGTTTATCCATAACTTTGAAACCGATCATCCACAAGCTATTCATTATTCTTTGATGTTACTGATTCATCTGATTCAATTGGGGGCAGGTTCATATTGGATGCCAAGGGAAATTCATCTGACAACTCCTCCTTCATGTTGTTTCGCTGAACTTGAATTATTCTCAAATACAAAGATTCTATTTAATGAAGATGCAACTGCGATCGTTATTCCCAAGACTCTGCTGAGTTTACCATTACAGAACTCTGACCAATATAGCGCACAACAACGAAATCAAGATTATGAAACTTTATCTTCATCAGCTTCAGAGACAAATTTTCCGGCTTTTCTCAGACAGATTATTGGGGTTCAATTGAAACACGGTTATCACCATATTCAATCTACCGCAGAGATACTAGGAATCAGTGTTCGGACTTTCCAACGACAATTAAATCATTCAAATCTGACTTATTCTTATTTGATTGAACAAGTTCGCTTTGAGCGTGCCACCCAACTTCTGAGTGACCCAACAAATAAGGTGACTGATATTGCTGCTGAAATTGGCTACAAAGATGTGGGTAACTTTACGCGAGCATTCAAACGCTGGACAGGTGTTTCACCTAGAGCCTACTGGATAAATCATCTCAAATCATAGATTTGTTCTGAAGGGGGAAGAACAATTTGTAAAACCATTACTGCTTGAGGATTTAACAGATTGAAACCTAAAATTATCCCTAAATCAACAAAAATAGCAAAAACCTCAGCATTTAGACTGAGGCTCATAGAGGAGAATTCCGATACTAGACGCGATTCACTTTAGTTCAAATCTTCTTAATCCTTAGCTAACCCCAAAAGCAGTCAAAACTAACAGGCTAACGAACAGAACTGCTACCGCACCTTGGAAGAGGTAACGTTGCTGTTGGTCTTGTGAAGGGTACTCAGCGTAGTAAACGGTAGGTTCAACAGCGTAGTTGTTCAAAATGCCTTTGTCATCAGTGGTATACATTTGTTTTTCTCTCTCTTTTGTTTCTTTATGTAAATAAATGTAACGAATTATGTAGAGCTTGTCAATAGATTAAATGAATTGTGGTATGACTGTTGCTGACAGTAGTGATAAGTTTTAGCTATGGTAAATTGACCTGGTGGGCAAAAACGTTCAGTAACAAGGGTTTGAGCCGCTTACTCCTGGCTGTGTAGCTAATTGCGGGTTCTAGAAGTAGGAATTCGAGTTAAAGAAGTGTAGATTATTTAAGATCGCTAATGTCCTTGGGGTATCTCTGAACCGGATGTTTAAGTCTATATGGAAACACTACACATCAATCAGTTAATTGAAACTATTCACTCCGAACTACTACCGGAACTGCAAATTGAGAGCATTGATCCCCACGATCCAGTAGTAATACATCATTTGCCTGCACCCTGGCAACTTGTTGGCAAAGGGAACTACGCCGTAGTCCTCTGTCATCGGAATTATCCAGAGGTGGTGGTCAAGATTTACGCACCTTCGCGTCCCGGTTTTGAGGAGGAGTTAGAAGTTTACCGTCGCTTAGGTTCTCATCCAGCTTTTTCGCAGTGTTTCTATGGGGAAAATGGGGTTTTAATCCTGAAGCGGTTGTATGGAGTCACTCTCTACGATTGCCTTTACAAAGGTTTGCGGATTCCCAAACAAGTTATTCAAGATATTGATGCTGCCTTGGACTATGCCAAAAATCGCGGACTTTACCCTCATGATGTTCATGGTCGCAATGTGATGATGTATGAGGGGAGAGGATTAGTTGTAGATATTTCCGACTTTCTGCATTTGGAAACTTGTCATAAGTGGGAAAATCTCAAACGAGCATACTACTGGTTGTATCTTCCTCTGTTCTACCCACTGCGGTTAAGAGTGCCTTATTTTATCTTAGATATTGTCCGTAAAAGTTATCGTCTGGCAACTTCCGGCATGATTTTCATCACTCGGCTAGTTCGTCAGACTTTTGCTAAGGGAAAATTTATCAAAACTCCCAAAAAATAAATGAGTTTCGATAAAGCAGAAAGCTGAATATTCACAACAACAGCACCCAAACTGGACTTACTGAGTGATTTCCTCTGTTAATTAATTCAACTTGGAGAGACACTGAAAAACTCAGATTCAGTTGTCTTTCTCCCAATTTTCAGTTGAGGGAATATCAGTTTTCTAGTTGTTGAGTGCTGTTGTTAGTTAACAGAATAGATAGTAAATGAAACAGCTTTTTTCCTCCTTAATTCAATAGTGGACTTGGGCTGTAATCTCTATCTGAGAAGCTCTTTAGCTTCAATTACTAATTTACCACCTTCTCAAAGCTTTGGTTAAAGATGATAAAAAACTTTACTTTTCCCTAGAAAGTGAATAATCAGACCATCTCAACTATATCTGCGTTCGACTGATTTGCTGGTAAATTAATAGCATTATGTCGCCTACTTTGTCTCATAATGTCTTCTCAACCTCAACTATTAACCGATCCATTTCTGCAACTTCCCACAGAAAACTCAATTCGAGTAGTTTGGTTTACCGAATTTCCCGGTTCTCGTCACAGCGTTAACTTTGGATATAACTTAGATAAAATTGTTAGCGCCAACACAATTAAACTCAGTCGCACCCGCGAAGATCAAAAGTCAAAATTTGGGGAACAAACCGAAGAAAACCAAGTTTATCAAAAACCAGTTGTCCGCGATATTTGGCGACATGAAGCAGAAATCACTAATTTAATTCCGGGGAAACGAGTTCCTTATCGCGTAAAGAGTGAAAGGGAAGATGGTAAAATTGTCAGTAGTGAAGTGTTTACTCTGGCGGCTAAACCTTTGCCGGGAACAGCTTTAAAAATATTGCTAACTTCCGATCATCAATTAATGCCAATGATAGCAGCAAATTTGCAAAAGTTAACTGAAATCATTGGCAGAGTTGATGCAGTTTTCTTTGCGGGTGATTTGGTGAATATACCCGATCGCGCTTCCGAATGGTTTGATGATAACAGAGGTAATGCTTTCTTCCCTTGTTGGCAAGGAAAAGCTAAATATAAATTAGCAAAAAATGGGATTTCAACTATTTACAAAGGCGGCGAAATCATTCAACACGCGCCGCTATTTCCCGCTATTGGAAATCACGAAGTTATGGGTAGATTTTCGCTGGAAAGCAGCTTAGGTGAACAATTTTATGATTCTTTTCCCCGTGAAGTTGCCAAACAAATTTATCAGGATAAACCTGATATTGCTGAAGAAGTAAAGTTAAAGAATTACTCGTTTAATACTGATACTTACGAAGAAATTTTTAC
>JBAVZX010000832.1:0-10946 GCA_049589015.1 Phormidium sp.
GACGCGATCGGTATCTAAAAAAGCCCGAATTTCTGCTACTGTAGCGGTTAAAATTTCCTGTAAATCTAGAGATTGACGGATGCGATTAGTCATCCGATGTAAAAGGACTGTTTGAGCGATCCTTGGCTCTGATGATTGAGAGTTACTAGTCAATGGCATTTTTACGAAAAAGTCATAATAATAACTGTGTATGTCAATTGTTAAATAAAAGTTACGCTAAAATCTACAGATTTAATAAAAATAGGTATTTATTCGCAGAATTTAATTTTCATTGAATCAAAGTAATTAAATTACTCATTTTAGAGGTAGAAAGAAAAAGAGGGATTTCTTCTTCTTTCTGAGGCGCAGTTTTGCTGAATTTTATTTGGGGTTTTTTAGTTCCCGGATCTCCTGACGCACACTCATAAGAATTTGACCTAGATTATTTTGACCAGTATTATCTAAACCACAACCCCAATAATAGTCGGTGGGGGATTTTTCCACAATCAGTTGTTCGCCAGTAGCAAGGAGGGTTTCTTGGATGTCTGGGTGAGTGAGAAATTTGGTGAGTACAGCTTGGCGCATAATTGAGCATTTGACTTCTTCCCAGTCGGGGCGGACTTGGCGTGTGCGATCGCGCCCCAAAGATGCAGCTTTTTCCGGCGTGGTAGCAGTTTTAATTATAGGGATAAAAACGCTATCTTTTGTACCTAAAAATTTATGTGCTTGGTAGTAATGCTCTACTGTTTGCCAATATTCTCCTTCGATGAAAATGCCATGCGGAGAAAAATTGGAAAAACAGCCGTAGGGTTCATAAACTTTGTAAAAATATATTAACATTCCCAACTGCTCTCGATAATTTTAGCTGAAACTATTGATTAATTCCTCGCTAAAATTATGTCATGGACAATGATGCTTGACAAGTCAACCGTTGTTATTTATTATTGACCGACTTTTAGTTATTGTTCGAGAGGAGGGAGGGAATATAAACAGTTTTTTCTAAGTAATTCTCTAATTAGCATATTATAGTAAAGTAAATGTGAGGATTTTAACAATTATGGCAGCAGAAAGTTTTGAGAAAACTAATTTAGGTTGGGAGTTCCAGCAACAGATGCAACGTTTTAATGAATGGTTTGAGTTGATGCTGTCAAGGAATCAGAATCAGTTACCAGAGGTAAATTGGAGTCCTGAATTGTTAGAATTCCTGTGGTTGTTGGTACGGGGAATACTTTGGTTAATTGTCGGTTTACTATTAATTTGGTTGGGGCGGAAAATTTGGCGAAGTTGGAAAAAGTATTATGATTATTTTCCAGATTTAGAAAATTTAGCAGAGTCAAAAACGGCGGGGACAAATAAGTTAAAAGTATCTGCTTGGATAGAGCGATCGCGCAAATTTTACCGTCAAGGAAACTATCAAGAAGCAGTGCGCTGTTTGTATATGGCAATGTTACAAAGGTTGAACGATCAAGGTATAATTCTGGATGAAACTAGTCGGACAGATGGAGAATATCGGCAATTAATTCAAAACTTACCTAATCGGGAAGCATATCAAGTTTTACTGAATACTCACGAACAGCTATGTTTTGCTAATAGTCCGATTTCTTTAGAAATATTTGAAAGATGCCAACAAGCGTATCAGGAAATTGAAAAACAATGAGACTTTCGCGGAGAAATTTCTGGTTTTTGGCGATCGCCTTGGGAGCATTAATCTTAATTACCCTATTAGCTGCTCCGCAAAGTAATAAAATTAGTAACGGTTCTAGCTATAGTCGCGCCCCTAGCGGTTACGGTGCTTGGTACGCTTTCATGGAAAAACAAGAAATCCCGATTAAACGCTGGCAAAAACCTTTAGAAAAATTACCAGAAATCAACAATTCTCAACTGACAGATTCACCAGCTACACTGTTAAGAGTGAATAGCGGTTTTGTTGAATCTGGACTGTTTTCCCCGGAAAAAAGGTGGGTAGAAAAAGGTAATAAATTAGTAGTTTTAGGAGTAACTCAACCTGTAACACAGGCAGCTTTTACCACTAGGCAAGAAAGTGCTTTTGGTAAGGTAAAAATTTCCACAACTAGACGGAGAAAAGAGCTAAAAAATGCAGAGGAAAGATTGGGCGATCGATTTGGGGCGATCGTTTGGGAAGAAAAAGTTGGTAACGGAAAAGTTATTTATGCAACTACACCTTATTTAGGCGCTAATGCCTATCAAGATGAACTTGGAAATTACAAGTTATTGGCAGAATTAGTTAGCGAAGATAGCAAATCAATCTTAGTAAACGAATATATTCACGGCTACAAAGACAAAGAAACTATTGTCGCAGAAAATAAAGAAAGTTGGGTAAGCTATCTAACCAAAACACCTTTGTTTCCCGCATTTTTACAATTAGTAATCATTTTGCTAATTTTAATTTTGGCTAATCTGCGCCGTTTTGGACAACCAACTAAACTAACAACACCCTCAGTTAACAACAGCGAAGCTTATATTCAAGCATTAGCTAGCGTATTGGAAAAAGCAGAAACTAGAGAATTTGTTTTAGAAACAATTGGCAAAGAAGAACAGTTACAATTACAAAAAGCTTTAGGTTTAGGACAAACACCTGTAGCTAAGGAAACTTTAGTAAATGCTTGGGTACAACAAACAGGTAGAACAGCAACAGAAATCGAACAAGTATTACAAATGCAATCCAAAAAACGTCGCCCTAGTGAAGAAGACTTGCTAAACTGGTTAGAAAAATGGCAAAAAATACGCCAGGAGATTGTCGATTTTCGGTTTTAGAGAATGGGTGGGTTTTGATTTTTAGATTTTTTCTTGGTATGACAATATCTTGGTTAAACCCGCCCCTACATATTCGTATTAATGATTTAGGTAAACGATATTACAGATAAATCTGGGGGTTGTATCGGGTTTTAGTTTGGTGAATAATTGGTAATAGTAAAATCTAAATAACAAATGACAAATTCTCCAATGAACGATGAACTATTAACAGTATTTAATCGGTTGAGTCAAGGCTTAAACCGAGTTGTGGTCGGACAAACTACTTTAGTCCAACAATTATTAGTAGCTTTGTTGTCAGGGGGCCATGTAATTTTAGAAGGAGTTCCTGGGACAGGAAAAACTTTACTGGTGAAGGTTTTAGCACAGATAATTCAAGCTGACTTTCGCCGGATTCAACTGACACCAGACATTCTTCCGGCTGATATTATTGGCACTAATATTTTTGATTTGAATACGCGCCAATTTACTTTAAAAAAGGGGCCTGTTTTTACCGAAGTATTGTTAGCAGATGAAATTAATCGCACGCCACCAAAAACCCAATCGGCTTTGCTAGAAGCGATGGAAGAACAACAGGTAACAATGGATGGGGAAAGTTTGCCTTTGCCGGATTTATTTTGGACAATAGCGACACAAAACCCTTTAGAATTTGAGGGTACTTATCCTTTACCGGAAGCACAATTAGATCGGTTTTTATTTAAGTTAGTTGTTGACTATCCTGATGCAGCTGCGGAAAAGCAAATGTTACTTAATCGTCAGTCTGGTTTTCAAGCGCGAAGGCAAGATTTAGCAAGGTTAAAACCAATAGCAACTGTTGAGAGTATTTTAGCAGCGCGTCAGGAAGTAAATGCGGTGAAAGTTGATGAAAAAATCATCGATTATTTATTAGCTTTAGTGCAGCGGAGTCGTCAACATTCTGATTTGGCTTTGGGTGCATCTCCGCGTTCTACTGGTGCTTGGCTACAAACAAGTAAAGCTTATGCTTGGCTATCAGGAAAAGATTTTGTTAGTCCTGATGATGTCAAGGCTGTAGCCCGTCCGTTGTTACGACATCGGTTAATTTTACGCCCGGAATCTCAGTTAGACGGCTTGCAAATTGATGGGGTAATTTCTTCGTTATTAAGTCAAGTTGCTGTTCCAAGATAAGGCAAGTAAGCTAATAAATTTTTCAATCCAAATCCAAAATCTAAAATCTAAAATCAAAAGATGGTTCCTTCAGGAAAGTTTTATTTACTGTTAGTTTTGGGAGTGGCGATCGCTATTTCCCTAGCATCCCTTTTTCGTGTCACCATTGGCATTTTAGGCGCTTTGTTGTTTGATGTAATTTTACTTTTGTTGACTGCGATCGACAATTGGCGAGAACGGGGAAACATTGTAGAAGTTACTCGTCAACCGTTAGGTAGATTATCAATTGGTAGAGATAACCCAGTTACTCTATCCATTAAATCAAAAAACCGTCCAGCATTAATTCAAATTCGTGACTTTTATCCATTAGAATTTGGTGTTTCTAATCCCAAGTTACAAACTTCTCTAGCTAAGAATAGCACGCAAGAAATTAGTTACACAGTGCATCCTACTCACAGAGGGGAATATGCTTGGGGAGATATTCAAGTTAGACAATTAGGTGCTTGGGGTTTAGCTTGGAGTAATAAAAAAATTCCCCAAAGTATCAAAGTTGCTGTTTATCCAGATTTGTTAGGATTGCGGCAATTATCGATAAAATTAACCTTACAAAATACAGGTACAATGCGCCAATCTCGCCGGATGGGAATGGGTACAGAATTTGCGGAATTGCGCGAATATCGCATGGGAGATGATCCGAGATTTGTGGATTGGAAAGCGACAGCAAGGCGTTTAGGTGCGACACCTTCGGCATCTTTACAAGTGAGAGTTTTAGAACCTGAACAAGAACAAACTTTAATGATTTTGCTCGATCGCGGCAGATTAATGACAGCAAATGTGCAAGGTTTAAAACGTTTTGATTGGGGATTAAATGCGACACTTTCTTTAGCTTTGGCGGGAATTAATCGGGGCGATCGCGTTGGTGTGGCGGTGTTCGATCGAGAAATTGTGACTTGGATACCTCCAGAAAGAGGACAAAATCAACTGGCGAAATTGATCGATCGCTTAACACCAATTCAACCAGTAATGTTAGAACCAGATTATCTTGGCGCTTGTACTTCTTTAGTTAATCAACAAACAAGAAGAGCATTAGTAGTGTTAATTACAGACATCATAGATGTTACTGCTTCCGCAGAATTACTAGCAGCATTAGGCAGATTAACTCCTCGTTATTTACCCTTTTGTGTGACTTTACGCGATCCGCAAGTTGACAAACAAGCACACACTTTTACCAAAGATTTAGACGGTGCTTATAGTCGTGCTGTCGCCTTAGATTTATTATCGCAACGTCAAGTTGCCTTCGCTCAATTAAAACAAAAAGGAGTGTTAGTTTTAGATGCACCAGCGAATCAAATTAGTGAGCAAATAGTTGATCGATACTTGCAATTAAAAGCCCGAAATCAACTTTAAATTCTTGGCTAGTTATCATGCGATTACTTAATCCAGGGAATATCGTTACTAGTGGACTAAAAATTTATCACTCTCGATTCAAGTCATATTTTATTATCAGTTTAATTGCCCATCTCTGGTTAATTATCCCCTTGTTAGGTTGGGCAAAGTTTTTTGCTAACTCTGCTTTAATCTCCAGATTAGTATTTCAAGAAATTACTGGAAAACCTGAACTTTGGCGATCTGCTCAAAAGCAAGTTAACCGCAAATTAATCGGCTTTTTATTATCAGCATTCGCTGTTACTATTGCAGTATATATCAGCTTTAATGTTTTGTTTATTATACTAGTAATTATTGGGATAAAACTCTCAGAATTTCTCTATTCATTTGTTTATGCTTATGTACCTAAAAATGACTTTTTGCAAAGTTTGGCACTTTTAACTTATGTTTTATTCATTCTTTTCTTAGTTGTGATATTTATAGCATTAATAATTTCTGTATATTCCCAATTTTTTATTACTGAAGTTATTTTGGCTGTTGAAGACAAAGCTAATATGTGGGGTGCGCTCAAAAAAAGTAACAAATTAATTACTAGTTACGGTTTTCGCCCGCAGTCAATTATTACAATTGCCAGTTTAGTTTGTTGGCCAATTCTGTTATTTAATCAAATTATTTTAGGATTAATAAATTTTGGTTTTACTTACTTTAAGCTTCATGATTCCCAATTATTCCCAATTTTAGCTATTGCTTTATTAGTGCTAATTAACATCTTATTATTACCATTTTGGCAAGCAATCAAAGCAGTAGTATATTACGACATTCAAAATCGTCGCGAAGGTTTAAGTTTACTAATTCGTCGGTGAAGCAGAAAAGCAGAGGGTTAAGGAAAGTCTGTAGGGGCGGGTTTTGTTGTTAATTCTTCTGCTACAATCACAAAATTTTCTGCTAAACCAGCCCCCAATACTGCTCGGTTAAGGGTAGGGGCGAAGCATTCGGGTCAAAACTTATGACTGAAAACCTACATTTTCTGCCCGAATGCTTCGCCCCTACAAAGGCAAAAAATACTTAACCGAGCAGTATTGAACCAGCCCCTACAATGCAAAACTATTCTCTGACTTCTGCTTTTCTGAGGTTGCAATAAACAATTAAAAGCAAAAAAAGTGCGATTCCTACAATATACTTAATAGGTGCAGGTATTAGCGGATTGGGAGATAAAAAACCTTCAATTATTCCGGCAATAACTAACATTGGCACGATGCCAAAAACTAATTGAGATGCCAATCCACCGTAATATTTTAATGCGTCACCACGACGATATTTACCTGGAAACAAAATTGCTCTAGCTATTAATAAACCTGCGCCACCAGCAAAGAAAATTGCTGGTAATTCTAAAGAACCGTGCGGCAATACAAACGCCCAAAAAGGATAAGCTAAATTATTTTGTCCTACCAAAGTAGCAACACCACCAATCATTAATCCGTTGTACCACATTAAAAAAGTTGTATAGATTCCACCTGTAATTCCACCTGCAACCGCACCAAAAGAAACGGAAATATTATTAATCATAATGCCGCTAGAAGCTAATGGTTCAATGCCAACAATTGAACCCATCCACAATTTACCTTCATCGCGTACCATTTTAATTAGTCGTTCTGGTACAATAATTGATAGAAATGTCGGGTCTTGCCACGCATACCACCAAGCGACGATCGCACCCAAAAAAAACATACTTGTTGCTACAGCAATATAACCTTTTGTTTGCTGCACAACTGCGGGAAAACCCCAACGATAAAATTCCCAAAGTGCCGCCCATTCTTGACGACGGGAACCTTGGTAAATTTGGTTATAAGCTCTAGAAGTGAGAATTTGTAAATCTTGAGTGAGGGTATCGCTAATTTTTTGAGTGCGCGATCGGGCCAAGTCTGCGGAAACAGATCGATACAAACTTGCCAATTCCTTAATTTCATCAGCATGAAGTGACTTGAGCCCCTTTTTTTCAACTTTTTTTAATAAACTATCCAACCGTTTCCAATTTGGTTCTCGCCTTGCGATCCAACGTTGAATATTCATAAATTTTTCCTAACACTAAGCTTCAGAGTAACTTAAGATAGCGTCAAAGCTTACGCACTGTCGTTAGGAAACTTTTACTTATGTCACAAAGTTCTATGCGTCCCCTCAGTGTTGGTAACGTCGTCAGCGCCGGACTGGTGATGTATCGTTCTAATTTAAAAACGTACCTTAAGCTGTCTATATTTGCCTATTTGTGGCTTTTATTACCGATATATGGTTGGGCAAAATTTTCTGCCATTCATGGATTAATTGGCCGTTTAGCTTTCTGTGAGTTAATTAATAAACCGGAAACTGTGAGTGAGGCACGCGAATACATCAAACCGCGACTCTGGTCATTTCTAGGAGTAGGTTTGGGAGTTGGGTTACGATTATTTGGTCTTTACATTCTATTGTATTTAGCACTCATAGCAATTGCTATTATTCCCATAACTGTTTTAGGAATGCAAACAGGTATAATTATTGGGACAATAGCTGCTCTTCTTGTGTTGATTGCAGGCATAATAGTAATTATCAGATTTTACTCCAGATGGTTTGTTGCTGAACTACCTTTAGCAGTTGAAGAAAATACAACTAGTGGTAGCCAAAGTATTGATAGAAGTTGGGATTTAACCAAAGATGCCGTAGGCAGAATTCAATACATTATTGTTGTTGCGTTCTTAGTAACAATACCAATTCAAATAGTTACCGGATATCTTCCCTCAATTTTTCAAGTTTCCACTGAACCAGGCACTTCAGCTTATGCAACTATTCAGCTGATTTCCTTCATTTTAAGTTTACTAGGTGGGGCAATTATTATGCCTTTCTGGCAAGCTGTCAAAGCAGTAATTTATTACGATTTGCGTAGCCGTCGGGAAGGTTTAGATTTGCGGTTGCGCGATCGCAACTTTGAAGTATAAATTCTAGAAGCGAGTTTTAAGTTAGAAGAAATTATTTTAAATTACTAATAATTTAAAACTCAAATTTCCTAAATCACTTTTTTTACTTATGTCACAGAGTTCTATTCGTCCCCTCAGTGTTGGTAATGTCGTTAGCACCGGATTTCAACTCTACAGATCACATCTTAAACAGTATTTTGGTATTGCTTTGAGAGCAACTTTGTGGGCACTCCTACCCTTTGTTGCAATATTACCCGTGCCTTTAGTTTTTATTTATCAGAAGCCTAACTATTCTATCTTAGGGTTAATAATTCCAATTTGGTTTGTCCTGCTGCTGTATTGTTCTGCTAAATCCCTAGTTAATTCGGCGGTTCTCTCGCGATTAGCATTCGGTGAATTGATCAGTCAACCAGAAAATGAGCAGACCGCTTACAATTATGTAAATCGTCGGATATGGCAATTTTTACTATTAACTATCTTGAGCTTTCTTCTGTTCATAGCCATTTGTATTGCTTTGATTATATTCGGGATTATTGTAGGAGTTATTGCTGCTAGTATCTTAATGGTTGTTTTTGGTGGATCAATTGAAGAGAATGAACTTGCTACCCTAGTATTGGGTCTAATAATTATCGTTATTTTACTTGCTATTATTTCAGCTTTAACCTGGTTTTTTTCCCGCTTGATGATTGTGGACGTAGCCCTGGCAATAGAGCCAGAAATCAATGCAGTATCAGCGATTAGCCGAAGCTGGCATTTAACGAAAGGAAATGCTTTACGAATTATTCTCATATTAACTGTAGGTTTTTTAATAACGATGCCTATATACATAATCACTCAGATTGCTGATTTTGCAGTTCAGCCAATTATCGATATATTTATAACACAGAAGTCACCAGAATACTTTGTTATTTCATATATTGAAGTATATATCATCGGGCTATTGGGTGACTTGTTTGTACTCCCTTTATGGCAAGGAATTACAGCAATTATTTACTGCGATCTCCGTAGTCGTAAAGAAGGATTGGGTTTACCATTACCCGATCGCAACTTTTAACTATACAATAAATTCATTGTTTAGTTAGATTGAAGGTAACAAAAACTATAATTAATCAACTAACTCAAAAGTCAAAACTCTCTATCTGCCATGCACTTTTTTAATCGCATCACACTCCAAACCCCTGAAAGCGTAGAACTAGAATTCACTTTAGCCGGAATTGGTAATCGCGCTTTAGCTTTGTTGATTGATTATATCGCTTTGGGTTTTACCTTAATTGTTTTCTGGGTAGCTTGGGGAATTTTTACTGTAGTTATTATAGATGCTTTTGGAAATGGGAGGAATTTAGGGCTTTGGTTATTTGCGATCGCCTTATTCCTCAACTTCTGCATTTATATGGGTTATTTCGTATTTTTTGAAGTATTTTGGCAAGGACAAACACCCGGAAAACGCTACACCAAAATTCGTGTCATTCGTGACGATGGCAGAAGAATAGGAATACAACAAGCAACCTTAAGATCATTATTGCGCCCAGTCGATGACATCATGTTTATTGGTGCTTTTTTAATTATGTTAACAACCAAAGAAAAGCGACTCGGAGACATAGCAGCAGCAACAGTAGTAGTTCAAGAAGAATATCTAGTTGCAGCCACTAATTTTCCCATCTCTGAAAAAGCCCAACAATTAGCAAAAGAACTCCCACAAATCGCCAATTTATCCTTATTATTACCTGACGATTTTGCCACTGTCCGCGAATATTTACAACGCCGTCAGGGAATGGCAGCCAAAGCAAAAAACGAACTAAGTTTGCATTTAGCCAGACAAATTAAAGATATTATCGACTTAAAAGATTTACCCGAAGGTTTAACACCTGATGTATTTTTAGAAGCGGTTTATCTAGCTTATCAACAACAAACTTCCTCATAAACTGTATAGTATTAGCTGACAAGTTCTAAAGGACGAAAACCGAGAGTTTGCTTCTAGTATTTTTCTCAAGTAGAAGTAAGAGGGTTCACTTTTATAATCTGAAAAATGAGATAATTGAACTCAAAAGTGAACAGTGTACGTCACGTTCTAGAATGATACCAGCAAATCATAATCAATTCCAGCAAGGTTTTAACTCTCATCTCGCTGCATCAAAAAAAATACAAGGAGTTTCCTCTTACTTACTGCTATTCTATGCCGCCGAATGCGGAATCAAGAGTATCTGGTTAAGACGAAAAAACTTAATAAAAACAGATGACATTGGCGCTAAAGACATAATTTCTAAACATGGGCATAATTTAGCTGAATGGCAAAAAGAACTTAAAATTCCTGCTAATCAAATTAAGCAGAGTCCCCATTTTGATCTCGCAAAAGGTGAGTCAAGTTTAGATATATCAAAAGCTCATGAGGCATGGCGCTATAATATTTCTATGAAGCCGCAGGATCAAAAAGCACTGGTTGAGTGGCTGGAAAGTCTCTGTGATTGGATAAAGGAGAACATCAACCAATGATTCTATCAGATATTCGTCTTTACACTTGGGTTGACGTAGAAGAAGTATTACTGCGGATTCAAGAGCAAAATAATTGGCCAAAATGGTTAGTTTGGGCTAGAGCTTACTGGGACGGATTAACAATTGGAATTCGTCCGGATAATCAAGAAAAAGCAAAAAATTGGCTACGTGAAAATTATGAACCTCGATTCCGAATTAGTTCGGAAGAAGAAATAGCAGAATGTTGGATTATTTTAGAAAGTGTGCCTG
>JBAVZX010000833.1:0-1766 GCA_049589015.1 Phormidium sp.
GGGTGCGGGGGTTTCTGGGGTTTTAATGGTTTCAGCAGTTAAATTTTCTAATACAGTTTGTTTGGTTAACAAGAATTTAACTTGGGAAGCTGTAGCAATGGAAAGACTCAACCAAGCTAAGGCTAAAATTATGATGCTAAGTCGTCTTCCTTTACCGCGAAAGATTTTCTGAAAAGCCCAAATTTCTGTGAGAATAAGGAAGCTACTAACAATAATAATTAACCAAAATAAAAAGTTTCCCCAATCTGACCAAGCTGGTGTTCTAAAATAGAAAGCTAGGAAAAAAACAGTAAAAGCTAAAAACAGTCTCAGTAGTCTACTAGAATTACTCATAAAAAAAGTACACCCCAACCAATCCTCTCACCTAACTTTTTCGATAAAATGCGCTTGGACACCAACTCTGATTAAAATAATTCACTCCTCTGATAGATGACAAGATATTTTAGTACTAAATTAGCTAAATTAATCTGCAATCAGAAACCTGTTTTGGGTGTTAAAGTCGTTGCAATGACAAACTAGCAGTATCTTATATTAATAGTACGATGACCGATCGCCCAGCGATACCTATAGCTGATATGATTGATGCTACTTTTTCTACCCAAACCTCTGATACTGAGACTTTTAACTGCACTTGGACTGGCGAAATTTGTCCGATCGAAGGGGTAATGTACCTGGAATGTTCCGACAATACACGCTTTCGCATCGCGCAGAAAGTCGCAGAATGGACAGAAGGAAAGCGCAGTTGGCAAATTATCCCCAGCACTGATTCTACAGGGGAAGTGTCACAGATAACGGTGGTCAGTTCGGAAAATTTAGCCAGTGACGCAGAGGCGGCGGATATCTGTCAGTTAGTGGGAAGGGTGGTACAACTTGGTAAACGCAACTCTTTGGTGCAGTTTAAGATTAAGCGATCGGATCAAAAAACTCTCAAGCTGACTTTGGTTAATCCCCACAATCTTAACCTTAAACTAAGTCAATTGCTGAAAGTGCAAGCACAAAGAGTGGGAAAAAGTTTGCAAATTTTGAGTGCGGTATCTGTTGACGAGACGGAGGGAAGCAGCGAAGAAAATCAAATTACACCTATCTCAATTTTGCCAACTGTAGAAACTTCTAAAAAGTTACCGTCCACTGAAACTCCACCACCAAATGATGCTGCTTTAACGGCACTTTTTGAAGAAACGCAACAGTCAGATTGGCAACTTGCGCCAGCAATTAAAAGACGTGAAGGTTGGGAATGGGAAGCAGTTTTACCCACAACTGGAAAACGCGCCAGAGTGTTGATTAAAGGCAAAAAAATCAAAGTTTATGAATATGCGCCAGAGATTCAAGAAGTAGTTGAGCAAGAAATACAAGTTGATAATCAAGAGAATTTAACTAATAAATTAATTGTCCGTCCTTTGGGTGCAGCAAAGGGAATTGGTGCTTCTTGTTTTCAGGTATTTATTGGCCCTTATGAAATAGTAATGGATTGTGGAACTCGTCCGAAAGGTTACGATCCTTTACCAGCGTTAGATCATTTACAAAACCCAAACTTATTATTAATTACTCACGCGCATCAAGATCATCTTGGTGCAGTTCCGGTGTTTCATGCGCGTTTTCCGGGAGTAAGAATGATTTGCACTCCGGGAACGCGAGAAATCGCTCATGTGATGTTACAAGATTGTTTGAAAGTTCAGCAAATGAACGAAGATTCGCCGGAGCTTTTTGATGAGACGGATTTAGAAAGAACTTTATTTCGGTTAGAAACTAAACCAATTGGAGAGGAT
>JBAVZX010000834.1:0-6462 GCA_049589015.1 Phormidium sp.
GTGCGATACCGATTTTTTTTGGGTTGGTTAGTCTTTATAGTTTGTGGTTTATGTTGGGGGCTACTAGTATTTGGTTTGTGAAAATATACAATGTTACGGAAGTATTGAGGGGTTTGTTGGAGGCGGGACGTTATCCGATGGTGGCTTATCCGATGGCTTATCGATTCTTTTTTACTTTTGTGGTTCCGGTGGCTTTTTTAACTACTGTTCCGGCTGAGGCGATGTTAGGTAGGGGTGAGTTTGGTTGGATTTTAGGTGCGGGAGTTTTGGCGGTTGGGTTGTTTTTGGTTTCGGGGTTGTTTTGGCGGTTTGCTTTGCGTTTTTATACTAGTGCTTCTAGTTAGGGTGGGGTGGGTGCGATCGCACTTCCTCAGTAATCACTTTCTACCTTTTCTCAACATAATTTCAAGATGAAAAATGCTTGAAATAGATTGTAGAATCAGTGTCTAAAAGGCTGAATCGACCAATGTTGATATTTTGAATTTCTTCCCATTCCCGATCTATTTTACTGCGATTGCGAATAATGGTTTCTGGTGTTCTATCTCTCATTGATGCCCGTACAATATTTACAGTTTCCTTTAAAAAGAATAACCATTGAGTTAGATTAATTGCCAAAGGATTACCAGAGTAGACAAAAACCTTCAACGCATTACCACTAGCTGCTATAGCATGGGCTAGAAACAACATTTTATGCAGTTTCAAGTTAGATTTGATTTGTGTAAGCTCTTTGCTAGCAACAGAACCGTGCAGAGAGTATTTAATTTGTTCGGAAGTTTCTAATGATGAAAGGTAATGATAACCTCTGATTATTATCTCGATCGCTGCTACCGGAACCGACATAGTAATAAAATGTCTTAGATCGTAACCATTGAGATACATCCACCGAGATATATCTGCAATTGTTTGATTCTTGGAACCAAAGGAACCAAATTGTAGCAGTTGCAGAAAACCCCATCCAGGTATAGGAACTCCCATTTTAGTACACATATCAGAAATAATATGCCCTAACCAGAGGAACGGGGCAAAAACTTTATCTTTTGGTGATAGATCAAATGTTTTAATAATCTGTATGTTGCCATTGATATCAAAGGTTGTCATCGATCCATTGAGAATATCTAGAGTTCCAAATATTAAACCAAAGAGAGGATCGTGGCTGAGGCTTAACAGTCTATGGGTTCTAGGATTAAAGCCTGGAATGTTTGGATCTATGCTGCGATCGTAGGGTACTTTACAAACAGTTTCACACCACTTGAGAAATGGATTTAATTCGCCATTTTCGTCAACTCCTAAAGTTTTGAGCCAAGCAGTAAATTCACTTCCCTGTTGTTGGTATTTTCCAAGATAGTTAATATCTTTGGGAATTTTGACAATTAAAAAATCAAGCAGAGAAGCAACAACACCAGCAATACCAACTATTCCATACTCCAAGCTTGATAAAGGAGGTAAAATTTCTGGACTTCTAAAAACTTCTTCTTTGATTTTTGCTTCAATCATTAAAGGATTATCGTTGAGGAAAAAATCATCATCCCATTGTAATTTGCTTGATTGATAAACAGGCTGTTGGCTGGGAGTTTCTAAGATATCTTCTACAGGAACTCCGATCGCACTGGCGAGATTAATTATTTCCGAGCGCAATTGCATTAATTCATCGGATTCTTGTTTATTTGTTTGACGGATACGATCGAAACCTGAATTGAGGTCTTTAAGTTTTTGAGAACATTCCAACAATTCATCATCCCAATTAAATATTCCTGACATGGCTCTTTTCTGAAGTTAGATATAAATTACGCAGAAACCGGATGATTGTTCGTAACAAATCCGGTTTATTTTGTCTGTGATGCCTATTTATTGTTAGATTAAGCCTTGATTTCTTTCTAGGGCTTTCTTCAAATACTCAATGGCTTTTTTGAGATTTTCGATTTCTTTTTGATTTTTCTCTTTGTTAAGAAGTAGCTCGTCGAGTTTGTCCTCTAGAGAGCGTATAGCAATGCGTTGTTGCTTGATAATTTCTTGAGCCTTGCGGATATCTTTTTGAATGAAAATAATCTCTTTCATTACAACTTCCAGCTTGGCTGCTTGGGTTAAAGCTGCATCTGGAGATTGACCAAATAAAGCGCCAACACTAACTCCTGCACTAGCACCGAGAATGGAACCGCCAGCAACAATTACTGCCATTCCGCCAGCCATTCCGAAACCGCCAGCGGCGATCGCACCTCCCCCAAGAGCAGCTAAAACGGCTGATACTGCGGCTGCACCCGATAACCCAGGTGCAAGTATAGGTACAAGTAAACCTGCGATCAATGGTGTAGCAAATATAGCTACTACTCCTAACAAAACTGCTCCGATTGCAGCAAAGAACCAAGGATTTACACCGCCTTTAATTCCTTCGATGGCTTCTTTATAGTTAGTCTTAAAGCGGTTTACACAATTTGGCTCAATATCCAGAGTTAAAGCAAAAGACCTTAGCTTTTTGGTGAGTTTTTCTTCATCAACTATTTTCAAATCTTTGAATGCTTCATCACGGCTATCACCCAAGGGGTAATAGGGTTGAAACAGTGTGGCTTCTAATAAGATTAGATACCGAGTTAATTGATTACCTGGAGTTATTAGTCTGGATTTTACTAGATTTATGAGTAAATCAAAATCAGTAACTATGTCCAATGAACTTTTAGGAGGACTAGAGGCTTTTATTTGGTTGTTCAAGAAAAGCTCTGTTGACGCTTTCCACTTACGTAACCACTCTCGCTTAAGGGCGTTTTTCTCTTTATTTGATTCATTGTCAATATCAGATTGTACCAAATGGTACTGATAGCTGAACATAATTCTGGTTTCTTCTGGAGTTAACCCAAATTCTTTCATCGCTGGCGAATCCTTTTCAATCTGAAGCTTATTTTGTTTCAATAATTTCTTATTTGTTACTGTCTTTACTTTTTAGGCAGTAACTAACTTTTTCGGCTATATAATAAACAGCCTCTCCACTCGTTGTAATTTTCCCAGTTACTTAAAAGGGAGATTTTAATTTTGAAAGCTTTTTGCGAACTTACTATTATCTCTGTGATATCCATTTGATTAGCTACTAAATCCTTGACTAATCTATTATGGTTCTATAAGTTTAAAAAAACTTACGTATTTATCCGGAAGACAATAAATTATTAATTACTCCTCAAATGGTTGAATGCGGACAACTATTGCAGGTAGAAAAGAAAATTGAGGTGATTTTAAATCAATGTGTTGGATAGTTGCCGATCGCAAATTAAGCAACCAAAAAATTTTTGATTGGGGCGATCGCATTCTACCCAAAATCATCTAATTGCGATCGCCCTTCAAATAATTTACAATAAACTAATCAAGAAGGTTAAACTTAATGGCGGATAGCAAATAGTTCAAAAAAATCATTAATATGTTAGTAAAAATCGAAATACCTGATGAATTAGCTGCTCAGTTAAGCAATCTTGAAGAGGATATTCCCGAAATTTTAGAATTAGGATTGCGGGAACTCAATGCTAAAGGTCAATCCGGTTTTTCTGGTACAGCAGAAGTGTTAGAATTTCTTGCCAAACTACCTACACCGCAAGAAATATTAGCAATACGTCCGTCAGAAGCTTTGCAAGCTCAGATTAATCAATTATTAGAAAAGAATCGCACTACAGGATTGACGATCGCAGAGGAAAAAACATGGCAACAGTACCAATATTTAGAACATTTGGTACGTCTTGCTAAGACTGAAGCTTACTTAAGATTGAAAACATCGTGAGTCGTACTTATATACCTTCTGCGTTGCGACAACTGGTATACGATCGCGCTAAAGGTTGTTGTGAATACTGTTTGATTCCAGAAACAGCGAGTTTTGCAAAGCATGAGATTGATCATATTATTGCTGAAAAACATGGCGGTTTAACTGAAGCTGAAAACCTGGCGCTTTCTTGTACATTATGCAACAAACATAAGGGTAGTGATTTAACTTCGATCGATCCAGAAACAAATCAGATTACTCCACTATACAATCCTCGACGCGATCGCTGGTTGGATCATTTTCAACTGAGTAATGCTCAATTTCTTCCCCTGACAAGTATGGGTCGAGTTACCATTCGTTTGTTACAATTAAATCATCCAGACCGAGTTAAGGAACGTGAATTACTAATAGCAGCAAATTTGTTGAATTTGCCAGATTGAACGCAGAAGATTAGGTAGTTTGATGGTGGTTATTCTGCGATCGCCTAAACCCCCAAAATTTCATCAACAGTTAATTCCAATTCGGGAAAAGTAGGAGATACAATTCTCTGTGAACCTCTAAAAGCAGTAACTTGATAAGCTCCCTCTTTTAATTGATAAACAAAAACTGTGGGAATTTTCGGATTACCTAAATAATCTCTACTGCCAATTGCTAAATAATCTACAATCCAATATTCAAAAATACCTAAACGTTGATATTCATCTAATTTATCAATGTAATCATCTTCCCAATTTGTTGATACTACTTCTACAGCTAATTGCAAAGGTTCGCGCAAAGCTGAATAAGCTAAACGGTTAGCACGCCAAATATCTAAATTAACTACGCTGACATCAGGAAAACGTCCTTGTTCTTTGCCATTTTTGGTTAAAGTGGCAATCATAATTCTGTCTGAAACCTTGTAGTTGAGTTTCAGGCGGTTAACTTCAGCTTTCATCAAGTCAGCAATGAAATCTGCGATATCATCGTGTTGTCTAGTTGCTAATATTCTCACAATTTCTCCATCTACTAACTCATAGCGACCATCATCAGGATATTGTTGCAGAAATTGCTCAAATGTTAGTTTTTGTTTTGACTGTGTTGGTGTGAGACTCATTTTGTTTACCTTTTGGTGATTAAGGGAAAGTTTGTAACTACATTTTATTGATTTGGGTAGCTGTTTTGACTCTCGTCTCTGGGATTAGGTTAAATTTTGGAAATGATTTATACTGGGTTGGGGTTAATTATTTTTTTTTGAACCACGTTCGCGTAGCGGTGCGTAGCACTTAGACACGAAGGACACGAAGGAAGAAGAAGGAAGAAGAAGGAAGAAGAAGGAAGGGAAGGAAGATAAGCCAATTGGGTAGTAGGGAATTGTTGGTGTTTTTGGGTTAAGATGGGGTGCGGTAGACTGTGGATAAAGGGAGAAGTGTTAGATTGTCTACGGTTGGCGCTAAGATTTTGGATGGGATAAGTGCTTCCCTAATGTAAAATTTTGTATTTGGTATTGTGCAGGGTAATTATTGATGACTCAGAGTGAAGCAGAAGTTCGGGCGCGGAAGGTGGAAGATTTGCGATCGCAGGGAATTGAACCCTATCCTAGCGAATCTTATTTGCGATCGCATACAACTCAGCAAGTTAGAGATTTATTTAGTCAACCGGGAAAAGAACTCGAGAATGGGCAAAATGATCCTGAAGAAACACCAATAAAAGTTTCTGGACGCATTACTTCTAAACGCGATAGTGGTAGCATTATTTTTATCGATTTACGAGATTCTACAGGCAGAATTCAACTGAAAATCGAGAAGAAAATAGTAACAGGTGAAACTGGTTTATCTTTTAAACAAATTGAAAAACTTCTCGATGTAGGCGACTTTGTTGGTGCGTCGGGAATTGGGAGTCGTACTAATAGAGGTGAGTTATCAGTTCAAGTCAGGGAATTGATATTATTATCTAAAGCAACTATTCCTTTTCCTGATGCTTATTACGGCGTTAACGATCCTGAAACTTGTCGCCGTCATCGGGAAATGGACTTGGCGGGAAACTTGGAATCTTTCCAACGTTTTGCACTTCGCAGTAAAATCGTCCAAAGTATTCGTAATTATTTAACTGAAATCGGATTTTATGAAATCGAAACTCCGGTTTTGCAAGCGATTTATGGTGGTGCTGCTGCACGTCCATTTATTACCCATCACAATGCTTTGGATGTGGATTTGTATTTGCGAATTGCGCCAGAATTGTTTTTAAAAAGGGCTGTTTGTGGCGGGTTTGAGCGAGTGTTTGAGTTAGGAAGAGTATTTAGAAACGAGGGTGTTGATAGTACTCATAATCCTGAGTTCACTTCTTTGGAAGTTTACCAAGCTTATGCTGATTACTTTGATATTTTGGGAGTGGTAGAAGAGGTATTTTGCTACGCTGCTAAAACTGTTCATGGTGATAAACAGGAAATTGAATATCAAGGGGAAAATATTAGTTTAGAACGGAAATACGACCACAGTGAAAAGTTTCCTGGTTTTGCTGGCAAACATTGGCAAGTTAAAACTATGGTGGAAGCGGTTAAAGATGATACTGGGTTGGATTTTGAAAGTTTGGAATTAGCAGATTCAATTAGTAAAGCTGAACAGTTAGGATTGCATCTTTCTAATTTAGAAAAACAGAGTTTGGGTTATGTGCTTTATGCTGTTTTTGATAAGTTAGTTGCGCCTAAACTTATTCAACCAACCTTTATTATTGACTTTCCCATAGAAGTAAGT
>JBAVZX010000835.1:0-5175 GCA_049589015.1 Phormidium sp.
AGCCGCATCTTCAAGACTACCTGCACCCAAATCTAAATTATTCTGCCGCCCTTCTAAAAAGTCAGCATACTGATTTAGTAGGTTATTTTGTTGTTGCGCTTGCTGAGATAATTGGGTCATCGATTGGCTATTTTGTGCCGATATTCCCGCTTGCCAATTATACGTATCTTTGCGCTTTTGCTGATTCGGATCGATACCCAAACCCCAAACTTCTGTTGTTCGTCCAGAACGTCCTGATTGACTTCCGACAACTTGCCAACGTTGAGCATTAATCGCATTAGCTAAGTCTGTATATCTTTCTTGTTCAACGGCAAAACCTAACGCTTGTTGTTGGAATTGTTCTGCCATTTGTTGTTGCTGAAGCGCCGCTTGTCGCACTGCTTCGGGATTAATTTGCAAGTTATCATCTGCATCAGCAAAAGGATTCGTGAGTTTCTCTTTCGCCTTAGCTAAATCTGATTCTGCTAGGGTAATTTGCTCTTTAATATTCGCTAATAAAGTTTGCGTTTCTTGCTCTAAAGCTGTTTTCTGTTCACCGAATTGGGCTAACTGTTCTTCCAATGCTTTTTTCTGAGCTTCTAGTACTTGCAGTCGCGTTTCTTCGATTTGATAATGTTGCGTCGCTAAAGCTAAAGCTTCTGCCCATTGTTCTGCTTGAGCAATGGTAATTCCTGCTTGCGTGCTAACTTCTTGGTATTTCTTAAAAGCTTCGGCAACTTTATCTCCAACTTGGGTTTGTAATTCCGATAAAGTAAGAGCAGGATTTCCCAAATCAGCTAAAACTTGCCATTGTTCTAGCAAAGTTTCTTGCGTATTTTCTAAAGATTCGATCGCTTTTTCTGTACCATCAGAAGCCGCACGTTCTAAAGTCTTCACTCTTCCTTCTCCACTAAAAGGAATAGTAGAAAACTCTCTTGTGGGGTGGGCATCTTGCCCGCCATTTCCTTCAATTAACTGAGCACGACTGACAGCTTCCTTAACATCCAACAAACCCGCACCCGTCTGTGCATCCCAACCTGGAGTATTTAAATCGGCAGCAGTATCTAACAGTAATTGCTTAACTTGTTGATAACTCAAACCAGAATTAGCCGCCCAAATTAACGATGCTGCTGCTGTTACATAAGGAGTCGCCCTAGAAGTACCAACAAACGCATTTGGATCGTCATCCCATTCACCCCCAGGCGCAACGATCGACAACCCATTACCAATAGCTGAATAATCAGCACGTTCCTCTAATTGATTCACCGCACCAACGGTAATAATATTGTCAAATTGTTCCGCTGCTGCACCCAAAGCAGACATTTTATCCCCGGTATTTCCAGCGGCTACAACTAATAAGATATTGTGTTGTTGGGCGTATGCGATCGCATCCTGTTCTGCTGGTGTCAATTCATACCGCGTCGTCAATCCAATATCATCAATTTGTGATAAGTCAAAGCTGAGATTAACTATTCCATGATTCTCGCCAGACAACCGCACTTGATCCACAAATTTAACCAATTGTTCTGCCCAATTTCCATTACTAATTGGCAAAGTATCAAACTTCGCTAATGGGTTAACTGAAGCAAAACTTTCTGTCACTCGCTGAGTATGTTCGCCTCGGAAATCCAAAAATCCTACTCTCGGTTGAGTCGCATCGCTAGGAAGTAAATCTACCGCTTCGTCAGCATTAATTAAATAGCTATCCAAGAAAGTGCGATCGGGATTACTTAAAGCTTCTCCCAAAGTTACCGTTAATCCAAATTCCTCGGCAATTTCTTTACTAGATAAGAACTGCTGCAAAGTATTTACGCCTGCATTACTAATCCCCAACTGCGAGAGAGTTTCAGGTTTATTTAACAATCTTAAAACATCGGGATTTTCTTGAATAATACTTTCTAATTGGTATAATGCAATTTCTCCCGCTTCACTATCCAATCCCTCAATTAAATTTTCTGGATTTTGCGCCAAAGCATCAGTCAATTGTCCTAAAGCAACATTCACCGCCTGCGTAGATTCTTGACTTAAAGTACTGGTACTAACTGTAAAAGAGTGGATGATACTATTACCCGCATCATCAATCACACGAATCGCTACATCTGTTACACCAGTTTTCGGTAATCCAGTCAAATGCAGTTGATTTCCATCAAGTTGAACTTGCAGAGATTCGCTATCACCAGTAACCAGTTCATAGTGTAATTTATCTGGATTTGGGTGAGAAAATACTTGCGAAAGGTCAACTGTATTAATAGGTTGAGTTGCTGTCAGAGTAATATCATTAATTGGATGTGCAAGTTCTAATTTGACATCAGCTGTAGCAGCATAAGTTAACAATTCTTTGCCCAATTCAGAACTGCGCCAATCTTTACCAGGTGCAACAGCTTCATCCATCAAAGTTGTTTTGCTAGTCGCACCTTTTACTTGAAAAATAATATCGTTATAATCGCGATCGGCTTTATCAATTCGCAAGTCCTCAAACGCAAAAGTATGACCTTTTCCAGTCACATCTACCATCTGCGGAAAACTGCTATTCTCAATCGAAATTGAAAATAACGGACTCTTAGCATCACCAATCTTCGGATTATCAAAAACCTCCTGCACTTTACCATTAGGAACTAACATGATAGCAAACTCATCTCCCGGAGTCATGCTGACAGTTTTTGCACCTTGGTAAGCACCAGCATTCCAACTTTGTTCGCCCAATTTTCCGCTAAATTTTGCACCTTCCAAAGCATCAGAAATCACAATATGACCTAATTCGGAACTACTCAAAGCGCGATGTGCAGCTTCTTGAATAAATGCCTCACTTCCAGCTTCTAAATGTTCCATTCCCTTGAGGCTGAAAATAGCTAAATCGCCCTGATAGTAACCGCCATCAAATAGATAATCAATGCTGACTTTTCCAGTAGAATCAACGGTGAAAGCACCTGGTACTACTGGTTTATTTGATGATTCGATTGGTGGTAATACCTCTATTACAGAGTTATTGTTTTCGCTATTATTTGCTTTGATATCTGTAGTAGTTACTGAGTGTTCATTGACAGTATTTATTTCTCCGTTATCAACAGTAGAAGTAATAGCTGTGTCTGAAGTCTTTTCCAGGGAATCTGTTGGTATAATAGTTTCAGTAACTTTGCTATTGGCAGTGGCGGTTACTGTTGAATTATCTGCTGTAGATGTTGGTATGGAAGCAGTATCATTAGGTTGATTTTGCTCAGGATTGGCTACATTAGTTACATCACCGCTTTGGTTATTTAAATTGGCGGTTGTTTGAGTATTTTCGGGACTATTTACTGATGTGTAATTTTGTTGGTTGTCCTGAATTGGAACAATATTTTCTTCGCTGTTTCTGGGCTGATTAATATCCGTTGTTGTCTGATCTATAATATCTGAAACTGCTGGGTTTTGACTTAGAGTATTGGATGTACTAGTTGTTTCGGTAACAGATATTTCCTGAGAAGTTACAGGCGTTGGAATATCGGAATTAGGAATTTCTTTGCTAATTTCGATCGCACTCTGATCCTCAAGTATAATATCTTCGTTAGAACTGCTAACTACATCACTAAGGTTATCATCAGAAATAACTGGGGTAACACTCTGATGATCGCCGACAATATCCTGACTGGAACTGCTATCTGTATCTAAGTGATTAATATCAGTATCAGGGGTGTTAACAGTATTATCCGAGTGATTAATTATCTCCGGTACTTCCACATTTACATTGCCATTATCACTAAGCTCGGAATTAATATCCGACTTAGCAAAAGCAATTAATTCTTGACCTATATTAGAGGTACGCCAATCTTTTTCTGGTGCAATTACTTCATCCAAATTAACTGCTTTACCAGTCGCACCTTTGACATGGAAAATTATATCATTGTAATCGCGATCGGTATGAGCATCTACCCGCAAATCTTCCAACGCAAAAGTATGACCATCACCTGTTACATCTGCTATTTGTCCCACATGAAAACCTTGATTAGGGTTAGCAGTTACCAGAGAAAATAACGGACGCAAATTACCTGTAACATTTGGGTTATTAAATACCTCCTGCAAAGTGCCATTGGGGACAAGCATTACACCAAATTCATCCCCCGGACGCATATTAAATTCTTTCGCACCCAGGTAATTTCCCTGATTATCGCTGCTGTTAAATTTTGCTCCTTCTGTAGGGTCAGAAATCACTACATAACCTAATTCTGAATTACTTAAAGCTCGATGTGCTGCTTCTTGAATAAAGTCAGATGAACCGGGTTCAAATTCTTCCATGCCCTGAATACTAAAGATGGCGATTTCTCCTTTATAACCACCACCATCTAATAAATAATCAACGCTAACTTTGCCTGTTTCCCCAACAGTAAATACCCCTGAACTAAAGTCATGATCGCCATCATTATCAATACTTAAATAATGTTCGCTATCAATATTCTGAGCGATTACATCAGTCGGATCTGTGCTAGTGATAGCCTCTTTATCTTCAGTTATAATAAGCGTTTCGCTGGAATTATCGGTTTGATTTGTTGCGTTATTGATTGGATCTACACTATCATTAATAGTGTTTGTAGCCAATTCTTTCTCGGTATCGGAAGTAATTTCGGGAGTAGCATCTGTGTTCTTATTTATTGCTGTAATTTCATCAGTTTGATTTGATGTATTGCTGTCCAAATGAGATATTTCTAAAGGCGATGCGCTGTCAGTGGTAACTAAGTTTGTTTCATTATGGCTAATATCATCGCTACTAGTTGTAGTGTCAATGAAAGAAATTGGTTCTAAATCATTCTCAGAAATAGACGCATCTATACTATGATTGGCAATATCTTGAGTATCGTCACTATTAATAAACTCGACATTTGTTAAATCGTTGTGTGAAGTTGCTACATGATTACTATCAATTGTCGAATCTGAGTGACTGTCTACTTCAGCAGTTAGATGAGTAGTTAAGTGATTTGGATCGTCAACATCAACTTCTGGTAAATCAGATACTTGGAAATCTGTTACTAGCAAGTCATGATAATTCTCGTCTGTCCCATCAAGAATACCGCTAGGCGTAAGGATTTGTTCTAAGATGAAGCTTTCTAACTGTGGTGAGGATGAAGTTTTTTTAGATTTACGGTTTTGATGGGAATTCTGCTTTTTGGAAAAGAATTTGAAATGAGCCATAAGTTATTTACTCCATTATGCAAAATATGGAAGATC
>JBAVZX010000836.1:0-1500 GCA_049589015.1 Phormidium sp.
TTTCTATATAAGGCTTTACCGTCTGACGCACCCTACTCGTTAATAAGTGATTTAAATGCGTAACAGCTTACTGAGACTAGAGGGAAAGAGTGTCAGTTCTAAAGTTTTAAGGACAGGTGGAGTAGCCGTTGTTGATGAGTAAATTCTGAAGCAATATATTAAGAAAAATTAGATGAAGGTAAAAATGTGAGTTGATGTGAAGCTAATTAGATACAATATGAAACGGAGATGAATTTATTCTGGAATCAGTGCTAGATTATTAAATAATGCCTGAACCGATGAAATTCGACTGGGTGGCAATGATTAACTTTTCTAGAAAGGTGTAAGTATGTCAGAAATTAGCAAGGAGGAAATGCGGGAAAGACTGGGAAACATTGACCAGATCCGCGATATTATTTTTGGCCCTCAATTGCGAGAATATGATAATCGCTTCGAGAAAATAGAATCTGATATTTCTCTGCTACAGCAAGAGATGCGCGATCGCATCGATCAGGTAAAAACAGTTGTATCCACAGAACTACGTTCGGCATTTGATTCCTTAGAGAAAAAACTGAGGTCTATTAGCTTAAGTTACCAAGAGGAAATTAGCGATTTACGACAACAAGTTGATCGGGTAAATAAAAAGTTTACCAATGCTGTAGAAGCACTGGATCAAAATGTTGACAACCAAACTACTTCACTTCGTAAAGAACTAACAGAAAGTAGAACTAAACTACAAGAAGATGTGCGAACTTTGAGAAGTCAAGTCTTTGAAGAATTAGAGCGGCGTTTGTCATCCATGAGAGATACAAAAGTTTCTAAAGATGATGTAGCAGAAATTTTGTTTGAAATGGGAATGCGACTCAAAGGGAATGAATTTGTCCCCCAATTAAAACAAGCTGTAACAATCGATGAGGATGATGTTTATACAGATATACCAATTATAGAACAAACCAAAAAATGGGAATAATCTAAAACTAGAGAGTTGGAAGCTTAGTGAGAAGTTTTCAACTCTCTAGTTTGGTTGACGTAGTTAACAGATAAAATCAGGGGTTGTCCGTTATGAGCTTATTTCAAGAAAATCCAGCTGAAATCAATCAGCTGGAATCTTTTGTTTATGAGTCTAATCACCTCAATCAAGAAACAGAAGTTGAGGTAGAAAAGTTAGTCAACTTATTAGTTGACTTAAAAATCATGCGACAAGATAAATATAGTAATGAGTTAATTGATGATGATAGCAAAACACTAAATTTAGCACCAGAAATTCCCCAAGAGGATATAGACATAGATGATTCAAATGTGGAAGTGGAAAAGCAGGAAGACTTACCAACTGCTATCCCAGCAACAGAAGAACCAATCGAGCAATTAATATTATCTCCAGAAGTTACACATAAATTAGAAGAATCTAAACCTTCTGGATCATTACTGGAATATTATGATGAGAATATTGAAGAATTATATGATGCTTATAAAGGTTTACAGGTTCTTTTATTAGCACCAGAGTTAGGTGAACTCGAAAAT
>JBAVZX010000837.1:0-2157 GCA_049589015.1 Phormidium sp.
GGCATACACAACATACTACAGGTGCGATAACCTGTTTTTTGGTCTGTTTGTTGCGAAACTGCCGATCGCGAATCTTGATAAAGATCAAAAGGAATCATTAATGGTTCGCCTGACGCTGCTACCATTCCGGCAAACCCAGCTGTTCGGGGAATTCGCAGTTCTTTTAATTCCCCACCAATAAGGATTTTTGTCCATAATTGGTCTCTTTCTTGATCGATTAACCACAGTGTACTGCGGTCTGCATTCATCAATTTTTTAGCTTCATCCATCACCCGTTTTAGGGTTTCTTCTAAGTCTAAACTACTCTGACTTA
This sequence comes from Phormidium sp., assembly GCA_049589015.1. Lineage (GTDB taxonomy): Bacteria > Cyanobacteriota > Cyanobacteriia > Cyanobacteriales > Aerosakkonemataceae > Floridanema. The sequence goes on from JBAVZX010000837.1 coordinate 314, forward strand.
GCGCTTGGTTAGCTTTCATTAAAGCATCAGCTGCGCGTTGTTTCTGAGTTGCTACATAGAAAGACTGGGAACTTTCTAAAATCAGCTGAATCGAAGGAGCAAATTCTTCAAAAACTATTTCATCTTCTTTGGTAAATCCGGCTATATCAATGCGGTCTTTTAAAGGGCTTTCTGGATCATTTGATAATTTTAATTTATTAAGCAACTGGACAACTGCAACTAAATCTCCCACTTGATTTAACAGAGGTAAAGCTAACATTGTATATGTCCGATAGCCTGTTTTCTTATATGTTTTTTGGGACTCCACAGAACGGGGATCATCAAAAAAGTCGAATGGTATATTTACTACTTTCTTGAAAGTAGCTACCTCTCCGGCAATTCCTTTATCCGCAGGGATGCGAATTTCTAAACTACCAACACCATCATTTTTGGCTAAAATTGACCATAATTCATTCTTTTCTTCATCTAACAAAAATATTGTGGTGCGATCGGCTGCTAATAACTCTCCTGTTTTTAAGGCAATACTGCTCAACATTTCTTGCAGCACAGTCTCCATACCCTCACTATGGATTAGCATGGTCAGGGTTTCATTTACTGTACTAAGCTTTTGGTGAACTTCTTGAACTGCTTCCTTAAAAGATTGTTTATTTAAAGGAGCTAAAAATGTTGAAAATGACCCTTTTGTTGTCGCTAATGCACCCCCAGGAGCACGATTATTCTCATAAGAATTTCCTGGATCTACTTCGGGCTGAATTGGTTTAATATCCTCTTCAGTTACTTCAATTATTTCCTTACTGACTATATCAATATCCATTCCTTCATCATTGATGTGCTTACTGACTACATCAATTACTTCATCATTGATCTGCTTACTGACTACATCAATTACTTCGTCATTGATTTCTTTAGCAGGAACATCAATTACTTGATTCTCTCTGATGTTAATCTCATTCTTAATCTCTACTCCATTACTTCCCGTGACTATTTCAACTATGTGATTTTCAGGGTCGATCGCACTTTCTTCTACCGGATATCCATTCTCAGGCTCATCCCAACAACTATTGATAAAATCAATATCTAAATCATCTAAATCGAAAATTTGACGACCATTTTGATTCTTTACTTCCTCTATAGTTTGACAATTATTTATTTCATCTTCGGAGGTTTTATAACCATTCTGATTTTTCGGATATTCAATACTGTTAATCTTATCCTCATCAATAAAATTTTCGATTTTTTGAAATAGATTTTCTTTAGGGGAAACTTCATTCGTATTTCCCTGCTTTGGAGAATTATTTTGATCGATATTTGGTGATTCCTCTATTTCTTTGGAACTCTGATATTGTTCCTTATATGGTACACAATCAATCGTATATATTGGCTCAGACATTTCGATTTTAAACCGCTGCGTGTGCTTTTTAAACTGTTCCGAAACCTGATCATTAGTAAGTTCAAGCATTGGATTTACACCCTGTTTTTCCACGTATGGTTTGACATCAATTACATTAGTAGTTGATTCGGTAAATGGTAGATTGTAGTTAGAATAAGACATAATTCAAACAATCAAATGCTTACTTTTTTGACCATCTTAGGACTTCCGCAAAAAGAACCAGTTTCTCCCAAACATAGTCGGTTTAGATCGGCAAGGTTAATGAGCTAAACCAGGTTTTTGACCCCCGTGCGTAAGTCCTGAATCTTTCAAACTGTTAAATTAAATCAACTTAGTTTGTGATTAAATCTTTTGACACTCACCGTGCCTAAAGGCACGGTGATTCTTCATTCACAGACTCGGCTTGCCTTGACAGGATTACTCCAATCAAAGTAGAGGCTCGCGTCTCCTGAAG
>JBAVZX010000838.1:0-3585 GCA_049589015.1 Phormidium sp.
GGTGTGGGGTTTTCTATTGACTGTAAATCGAAACTTTCTAGTTGTAAAGAAATAACTTTACAAGAGTTTTTTAGAGGAATTAAGGGCAATTTATCTTGCAGAAAAGTTTGAGTTAGCAATACGAAGATTTCCGAATCTTCGAGCATAAATTGAATCCGATCTTGGGGATAATTTGGATCGATTGGTACATAAGCAGCACCCGCTTTTAAAATAGCCAATATACCAATAATCATCTCGAAAGAACGTTCTACACAAATGCCAACTAAAGTATCTGGTTTAATCTGATAGTGATGAATTAAATAATGAGCAACTTGGTTGGCTTTTTGATTTAGTTGTTGGTAACTTAGGCTTTGGGATTCATATACTAAAGCGGTACGATCGGGATTTTTAGCAACTTGTTGTTCAAATAGGTCAACAAAAGTTTGATTCAGGTAATAATTAGTATCTGTTTGATTCCAATGTTGTAATTGCTTAATGTCATTTTCTGTAAGTAATGGTAAGCTGTTGATTGGCGTTTTAGGGCGATCGACAATTGCCTTAAGTAAGATGGCAAAGTGTTCGGTCATCCGTTGAATAGTAGTCTTTTCAAACAAATCGGTAGAGTATTCCCATTCCCCAATCAACCCTTGGGAAGTTTCCCGAAAAATTAGTGACAAATCAAATAAACTAGTTGTATTTTTCCACTCAAATTTACTAAGGATTAATCCATTTGTTTCAAGCTTTTCATTAGTTTCATTTTGCAAGCCAAATGCTACTTGAAATAGGGGATGGTGAGAGAGCGATCGCTCTAACCCCAATTCATCCACTAATTTTTCAAAGGGTAAATCTTGATGATCGTAAGCGTCTAAAGTTACTCGTTTTACCCGTTCAAGTAATTCTAAGAAAGTGGGATTTCCCTGCAAGTTAATTCGCAAGGCTAAAGTATTGACAAAAAAGCCAATCAGGGGTTCAATTTCTTGACGGTTGCGATTAGCGATCGCCGATCCTACAACAATATCTTCCTGTCTACTATAACGTGAAAGTAAAATCGTAAATGCCGCTAGCAAAGTCATAAACAAAGTTGTTCCTGACTCTTGACTCAAACGTTTTAACTTTTGCGTTAAATTGCGATTAACTGGTAAAAACTCGCTACTTCCCCGATAAGATTGCATTGATGGGCGCGATCGATCTGTAGGCAATTCCAATAAAGGCGGAACATCAGCTAATTGTTGTTGCCAATAATTGAGTTGCTTTTGCAGTATTTCTCCCTGTAACCATTCTCTTTGCCAATAAGCAAAATCTGCATATTGCAGCGATAATTTCGGTAATGGAGATGGTTTTTTAGCACAAAAAGCGGTGTAAAGATTGAATAATTCTCGACGGAATATTTCCATTGACCAACCATCACAAACAATATGATGGATCACCATGAATAGCAGATAAGAATTATCAGTCAGCTGCAACAATTTTACCCGCAACAAAGGTGGATTTGATAAATCAAAAGGTTGTTGCAATTCTTCTGCTGCTAAATGTTGCGCTTCTTTTAATTGATCTGCTGTTTTAAATTCTCGCCAGTCTAGCACCTGCATGGACAGTTTTAAAGTATGGTGAATTACCTGTATTGGCGATCCATCAACAACTGAAAAACTAGTGCGTAAAATTTCATGCCGTTGGACAATTTCTTTAATAGCTTCTTCTAAAACAGATATATTAAGATCACCATTGAGTTGCCAGAAAATAGGAACATTATAAGGAGAATTTTTTGCTTCTAATTTATCTATAAACCATAATCTTTGTTGAGCAAAAGAAAGAGGAAGAGATTGTTTCCGAGAAATCGGTGTTAGGGATGGAGTTTGTTGTTTATGATGATTTTGGCGGGAGTGTTGTTGTTGTTCTTTGAGCTTTTGCAGAACTAATTCGCGTTTTTCAGGAGAAAGAGCTTCAAGACGTTTTAGTAGGTCACTCATAATATTATAGAATGCAAACACAAGATGATTTCAAGGATTAAGTAATCATTATTGTTTGAGAATTTTAATTTTCATGAATATCTTTAAATTTAACCAAATTCAAAGATATTCATGAAAATTAGCTTACGACTCAGGAGGGAGTAAATCTTGAAGAAATGGTTTAAGATTTTCCGGGCGATAGTCTGGGCAAGCTTTCAGCCGTTTTACAACACTATGATGAACCGCAATATGTGATGAATCTATCGATCGCCATTCTTCTCCTCCTAACTGATAAACTCCGGTAACAGTATTATCAAAATTAATTGTTGGGTCTGGATTAATCTGAAAATCTTCACTATCATTTTCAGTTGAATAAAATTCTAAACCGAATTTTTGAGCCTTTTGGATCATCCATTGCAGAGAATAATCTGATAAGCCGCGATATTCTTTATTTCCTCCACCAACACAACTATGTTCACCACAAAACCATACTTTTTCTACTACTTGATCGGGGTTATTTTCATTTTTATTTAAAGGAGTAGAAGAAAAAACTTTGCGCTTTTCATCAATAGCTACTGCCTGAAAAGCATTTTCAACAATTGGACTTAGAGTAGCATCATAAAATTGATATTTCAGATTCCACATTTTATTAATAGCTAGCCAAGGTACTACATCAGGAATACCTAATGTTCCCACTGTTTCCCAGCATCCTAACATTTTAATCGGGACGCTATCCTCTAAATAACTTGTTTGAGTGGAGACTTTTTTGGAGTTTCCTTGACGGAATTCTTGAGCTTGTTGTGAATCATGATTAATTTGATGATCTCGATAAAGCTCATAAGCTTTTTTAATTTCTTGGATTTTGGAACGTCTTAATAATCCACATTTGTAAATCATTCCCGCTAAACAACGAGCAATATAAGCTCCGCGACTAAACCCAATTAGGTAAATTTCGTCTTGAGCATCTGCATCATAGTTCATACATAAAAATCGATAGGCATCTTGAATAACTCTGTCAATTCCCCATTTAAAAACAGTATCACCAAGGCGATCGATCAAATCAGGTAAATTACCATCTTCTGAAGTAGATCCTGATGAATAAAATACTAATTGGGGAGTTCGATCGCCAGCCGTATATTTAACTAACCGAGCCAATTTTAAAACATTAGTAGGATAGGAACTTGTTAGTTCATGCCAAGTTCCATCACAACAAACTACTAAGCGTTTTTTCTTGGTTAAATTAACTTCTGGTTCGGAGGTTTGTTCATTTTCATTAACTGCAATAATCAGCTGTTCAATTTCTACATCAGAAGATGATTCGATTGGACTAATTATTTGTTCAGTTTCTACATCAGAAGATGATTCGGTTGGGTTTTCTTGACTCAAATCAGTTAATATTTCAACTTCTTCCACTGATTCAGTATTAACTACTACTTCTTTTTCGTCCATTTTATTTCTCCTTTTACTTGTGTTTTTATTGGTTGAAGTTCGACGCTTTTTGTTATTTTTAGGACTTAACTGTTGGGTGATTTCCTCATCTGATAACCTATTGACTTCTCCTAAAATACGAGTTAAATCATCATCCCCCACTTGTTCAAGTTGTTGAGCAATTATTTCTTCTGATAGTTCAGAAATAGTTGGATTTTCAAACAGGTAACGT